>JBEQLC010000018.1:0-14373 GCA_040326175.1 Desulfobacteria bacterium
CCTGCGGGGAATGCGCTCGCTGTTGCGGTTCAATCTTCAATTTTCAATCTTCAATTCCTCAAATTCCTCCAGATACGTCCTGATCATCTCCCTTGCAATGGGGGCCGCCGATGTTGAACCATGCCCTCCGTGTTCTATCAGCACCGCCACGGCCACCCTTGGTTCTTGAGCCGGCGCAAAGGCGACAAACCAACCATGATCCCTGTGATAACGTTCTGTGCTCTCAGCAGCTTTCTCTTTACTATCATCATCCGGCATCCCTACGACCTGGGCCGTTCCGGTCTTGCCAGCCACATCCATGCCGGCAATCCGTGCAATCCATCCGGTCCCCGTGGGTTTGTTGACTGCATCCATCAAGCCCTTTCTTACAACCCGAAGCGTATTTTTCGAAGCAGGGAGCGTTCCCAAAGAGACCGGCGCCTGTTCTTCCACGGGCGAACCGTCTGGAAACTCAATCCGCTTAATAACTAATGGCTTGTGCCTTGTTCCCCCATTGGCAACAGCAGATATCAGGCCGAGCATCTGGACCGGTGTAACGAGGTTAAATCCCTGACCGATCGCCACGGAAAGGGTCTCTCCTCCCTGCCATGGCACCCCCAGCCGGCTTAACTTCCACTCTTTGGTAGGAACCAGACCTCTTGACTCTTTGTCAAGGTCGATCCCGGTTGGGGAACCCAGGCCGCAAGCCCTGGCATATTTCGCCAATCGATCCACCCCTAATTTCTCGCCGACCTGATAAAAAAAGACATCACATGATTGGGCCAAGGCATTTGTCGTGTCCATGAATCCGTGTCCGCGCCGTTTCCAGCACCGAAAGGTGCGGTTGCCGTATGTATAGGACCCCTCACAGTAGAGTCTTGTATGCTCAGTTATCACCCCTTCTTCCAACCCGGCAATGGCAGCTACAATCTTGTAAACTGATCCCGGGGGATACTGTCCCTGAATAGCCTTGTTCTCCAACGGCCGAAACCGATTCGAAACGAGTTCATTCCACGACTCGTGCGTCATGCCCACCACAAATGCATTCGGATCAAAGGCAGGAGAGACCCCCATGGCCAATACATGACCATTGGAAGGATCCATAGCCAAGGCCGTTCCCACCTTTCCCGCAAGCAATGATTCAGCCATGCGCTGAAGCCGAATGTCCAGTGTGAGATAGATATTCTTGCCGGGTTGCGCCTCCTCTGTCTTGAGGACCCTTGTTAGCTGGCCAAGGGCGTTGACCTCAACGTGTCGTGTCCCTCGCTTTCCATGAAAATAAGTTTCGTAGGCCTTTTCTACCCCAAATTTCCCAATGAAATCACCTCCGCTGTTGTCAGGCAAGGCGCCGCTTCGCAGCTCCTCCGGGCTGATTTCACTCAGATATCCGATGAGATGGGGGGCTCGTTCACCCTCTATATAGTGACGTGTAGGCTCCACGGATATTACAATCCCAGGAAGCTCAAGCTTGTGGGCTTCTATGGTCGCTACGGCGTCACGGCTTATGTCGCGACTCAAGAGAATTGGTTTAAAGAAGGGGGTTCCCCTGGCTTCAGCGAGTTTTGCCAGGAGGGGCTCACTTGGAACATCTAAGAGCCCTGAGAGGTTCTGGACAACCCCTTCAGGATCCCTGGCCTCTCTCGACAGGATAGAAACGTCAAAACGCGGACGGTTGTCCACGAGCAGCGCGCCGGCACGATCAAAGATCAAACCCCGCATCGGAGCTACACTATGAACCCTGAACCAGTTGTCTTGGGACCGTTGCCTTAACCCTGGCCCCTCAATAATCTGCAGATAATAGAGGCGAGCCAAAAGAATTAGAAAGGCTGCAAGAACGCACACCAGTGCTCCGGTGATCCTCTGCCTGTACCAATCACTGCTGACTGTGTGCAGATAGTTATCCATCACCTGTTCAGAAAATCCGCTCCTTCCTTTTGAGCAGCTGACGAGGGCGTGCCAAATCGGGTTTGAAGCCATGCTAAAAACGTAAGAACACCACCGCCCGTGAGCACAGCCAGGACAGTTTGCAGCAAAACAGAGGGCATCTGAGCAGCCAGGAGTTGAGCCCCTTTCCAGGGGGGTGCCAACAAAGCACAAAACACCAGGTGCTGCCCGAGAACGCACAAGGCAATCAAAACCCCCCGAAACATGGTGTCGTCCACATCAAAGTACCTTGAAACACTCTTGACGGACAGGAATATCCAGAAATAGGTACTGAGGTAGAGCCCGAATATTCCGCCGGAAAGCAAGTCCATGACAAGGCCAAGAATTATGACCAGCGAAACACCTCTCCCGTCACGAAGACGGAGCCCCAAGAAAACAACAAGTGGAATTATCAGGTCGTAGAAGAGATTGCTGAACAAGGGGAACCTCAGGATAGTGGTCTGTCCCACAACCGTGGTCAATCCGACCATGCAGTATAGAAAGAAAACCTTCATGTCATTTCAAATGGAACTCTATCAGGGTGTGCGAGGTGTCCGTAGGGTCATTCCAGTATGACCAGCACCTCCTCTAATTTTGTGAAATTGACAAACGGCCGCACTTTCACTTCCTGAAATAGCCCTGACGTGGGCCTGGCAATATCCGAGACTGTACCCACCGGAAGACCCTTGGGGAAGAGACCGTCGAGTCCTGACGATATTACCGTATCTCCAATCTTAACGTCTGCCTTTCTCACGACGTATTTGAAGCGGCAGGTCTCATCGGTTTCCCCTTCAATAATTCCTCGAAAGCGGGTTCGCTGAACAAGTGCATCTACTGCACTGCTGCGGTCAATGACTAACAGGACCTGAGCAGACCAGTCAAAGCCTTTAATAACATGACCCACTATTCCTCCCGGGGCTATCACCGCCATCCCTTTGGTAACCCCATCCTTGGCCCCCCTATTAATAACAATCGTCTTGGACCAACCAGACGGGTCCAGCCCTGCAACCTGGGCAGAGAGCAGTTGGTGGGGGACCTCGGATTTCACCTCGAGTAGCTCTTGGAGGCGCTTGCAGGCCAACTCAGATTCCAGATATCGGCTTCTTTCCATCTCAGCTTTGGCGAGCATTCTCTTGAGACGATCGCATTCCTCACGAACTCCAATCAAATAGAAATACTGATGCCATACACGCCGACAAAAATGCATGCCGCGAGTTGTACCTTCTTGGAAAGGCACTATACCCGCCATGACCACTCTATCAACTATTGTGTAACCGTGGGGATGCTTGGCGCTAATAGAAAGGATGACAATATTGATCAAGGCAAGAAGGATGACACATAGAATCCTTACCGACTTTCTTGAAAACATGTCTCATGTATGAAGCAGGATAAGGTTTTTTGTTGGGGACCCATCATGACGTCATGGTGAGGAACTTTTTCATCACTGGATCATAACTTCCCTTAAGATGGAAATACTCTCCAAAGCTTTGCCTGACCCCAGGACAACAGTAGAAAGTGGGTCCTCGGTCACCGTAATGGGCAAATGCGTCTCTTCTCGGAGCAATCTGTCCAGATTCTTGAGCAGCGACCCGCCTCCGGTCATAACAATCCCCCTGTCGACAATGTCCGCTGCCAACTCTGGCGGGGTCTGTTCCAGACATACTTTGACACTTTCAACAATAGACTCGATCTGTTCGGAGATGGCAACGCGTATCTCTTCCGAATCTATGGCAAGAATCTTTGGTATGCCCGATACCAGGTCCCTCCCCTTCACCTCAATGGTCTCCAAGTTTTCCGGATCAGGGAATGCATTGCCGATAGCGGTCTTGATCAGTTCCGCTGTTCTTTCTCCAATCAAAAGGTTATACTTGCGTTTAATATATTGTATAATGGCCTCGTCCATCTTGTCCCCACCCACCCGAAGCGTGCGGCAGAAGACGATCCCACCCAGGGATATAACGGCCACCTCGGTCGTGCCACCCCCGATATCCACAATCATATTACAGGTGGGCTCTGTTATAGGGAGACCAGCACCAATGGCTCCGGCCATAGGTTCCTCAATAAGAAATACCTCTCGGGCGCCTGCTGATTCTGCAGATTCCGTCACTGCGCGCTTCTCGACCTGGGTAATTCCCGATGGGACGGCAATGATAATCCTGGGCCGTACGAGGGTCCTGCGGTTATGCACCTTTCGGATGAAATGTCGCAACATCACTTCGGCCACCTCAAAATCGGCAATGACCCCATCTTTCAAAGGACGAATGGCAACAATGTTTCCCGGTGTCCGTCCCAGCATCCGCTTGGCTTCCGCCCCCACTGCGAAGACTCTGTTCTTGTACCGGTTATCGGTGCGAACGGCTACAACAGATGGTTCGCTAAGCACTATCCCTTTCCCCTTGACATACACAAGCGTATTGGCAGTGCCCAGATCAATAGCCAAATCGTTGGAAATGGCCCCAAGGATTGCATTCAACACTTTACCAGACTTCCCCCAAACCAGACTTTGTATCAAACATGCATACGGTTGCCATAGAAGCGATGTTCATAATCACCACTGCCCACAAGCAACTTTCATTTTGCGGCAGACCTAACACATGGAATCTACTATTTCAAGCAAATAATAAGCACCCTACGCTCAAAACCGTTTGAGATTTCTCGTACATTATGTTCTAGGATAATCCATCCATGCCTGCTGTAAGCCTCATTATTCCTACCTTCAACCGCGCCTGGGCCCTCAAAAGAGCCATTGACTCGGTCTTGGCTCAGGGATTTCACGATTTCGAAATTGTTGTGGTAGATGACGGGTCAATCGACAATACTCCGGAAATACTCCAATCCTATCCACAAATCTGCGTGGTAAGGCAAGACAATCGAGGGGTTAGTGCTGCTCGAAATGCTGGCATAGCCCGGTCCGTAGGTCACCTTATCACGTTTCTGGACTCCGATGATTTGTGGCTGCCTGGAAAGCTCTCAGCCCAGGTCGACTTCTTCAATTCCCGCCCCGATGCGCTGATTTGTCAAACCGAAGAAATCTGGATAAGAAACGGCAATCATGTCAATCCCAGGAAACGGCACAAAAAGTATTCCGGGATGATCTTTGAACAATCTCTGGAACTATGCATCGTAAGTCCTTCTGCCGTGATGATGAGGCGTTGCTTGTTTGATGAGATCGGTGCCTTTGATGAAACGTTCCCAATATGCGAAGACTATGACCTCTGGTTGAGGACCTCCTGCCGGTTCCCCGTATATCTGATCGAGACTCCGCTTGTGATCAAGTACGGCGGACATGCTGATCAACTTTCCAAGAGATGGGGCGCCGACCGATTTCGCATCAAGGCCCTTAAAAAGATCCTTGAAAGCGACTTGCTGAATTCAAGTCAATATCGCGCGACCGTTGCGGCCCTGAGAAACAAGTGCGCGATCTATGCATCAGGGTGTCTGAAGCGGGGACGCATCAACGAGGCAAATCACTACATGAGGCTGTCGGACAAGTTCACGAAGCAGGTCGACTCCCTCATCAAGTCAGCGGAATCCCTGCCGCAATTTGCCCTTCCCTTTGATAGCACATCAGGACAATCGCCATGAGTGTTTCGTTAGATCTGGTGTTGATAGCCATATCTATGGTTTTGCTGTGGAAGGGGTCCCATTGGCTTGTAGACTCAGCGGTCCGTATTGCCCACAAACTCCGTATGTCTGACCTAACCATTGGTCTGACCATAGTCGCCATGGGGACCTCTGCCCCCGAGTTTGCTGTCACCATCAATGCTGCCATCAGGGGGCTATCGGATATATCTGTGAGCAACGTTGTTGGTTCCAACATTTTTAATCTCGGGTTCATACTGGGTGGCTGCGCTGCCATCCGAAGCATTAAGACAACCCCAGCCCTTGTCTGGCGCGACGGCCTATTTCTCCTGGGCGTTTCCTGTGTCTTGGTTCTGTTTCTCAGTGATCTCACCTTGAGCTCTCGAGAAGGATTTATACTTCTGTCCGGGCTCGTTTTATATCTTTGTTACCTGTTCTTGAAAAAGGCTCCAGTGGAGGAAAGAGAAGCAGGAGAAGATGCCACCTGGAAAGATGTGCCGCTCCTTATATTAGGTATCGCCACAGTAGTCTCCGGAGGCCATATTCTGGTCTGGTCGGCCGTTTCTCTGGCCCGTTCATTCGGCATTTCTGAATGGGTGATCGGGGTTACCATTGTTGCTGCAGGGACCTCTGCGCCAGAATTTGCCACATCACTGGTAGCGGCTCTTAAGGGTCGGTACGGGATATCGGCCGGGAACTTGATCGGCAGTGACCTTTACAATCTCCTGGGTGTACTCGGTCTGGCGGGCATCCTTCGTCCCCTCACCATTGATGCTGCCGGCCTGGGCAGCCTCTATATACTTGTGGGTATGGTTTTGCTCGTGGTTGTATTCATGCGCACAGGCTTTCGTGTATCCCGTGCCGAAGGATTCTTTCTTGTGGGGCTCAATCTTATCCGGTGGATATTCGATTTCTGGGCTGCGGGGTAGAAGGCGTAGACAAAAGGCTCAAGGCCTAATGGTGTTTCTTTCTTCCACGCTTTTTGAAATGCTGATTCGCCTGGTACATAAAAGTCCTTATGGCAGCCTCCCTGCCGGGCTGACAGGTGCCATCATAAGGGGCATCTAGAAATGGAATCTTCTCACGGTTCATGATGGGTCTCATGATCGATGTGGTAATGGTGCTCGGCATGCAGGTGAAAGGATATACGTTGACCACGCCGTTATAACCTCCATGCATATATTCTATGATCCCGGCAATACTCAAACAGGCCTCTGTTCCCAACTCGAAAGAATAGAGATCATGCTTCATAAGGGTCTTTTCCAGGTCTGCTATTCGATGATCCCCGGCCAAGTCAACCAAAGGCTTTACCCGTTTATAGGCTGTATCAAGCTTAATACGCTGGTATAAGAGATCACCCCCATAGCTTAGGACCTGTTTCAGGTAAGATCTCACCTTGTTGAAACGTAACTGTTTAAGATTCAACCGTAGTCCTACCTTGGCCTCCCTCACCTTATCATAGGTTGTATAATCGACCCATTCGGCAATAGATGCATTGATGACCTCAGCCCCATATCGTTCCAACACCCTGATGACGTCCTGATTGGAACGGACATGTGTTCTCAGGTAAATCTCCCCTACGATACCTATCAGGGGCTTGGGAGGAATTTCGGGGTCAATAAGGGTCGTTCCTTCTTCAACGATCGCTTCCAGTTTGTCCAGAATCCTGTCAAAGTCTTTTTTGGCGCCGTAGGCTTCAAAGGAATCGGCCATCGCCATCATGGATCTCTCTATGAAATCATCCGTCGCACCCTCTTTTCTTTCATAGGGCCTTATCCTCCACAGAAGCTTGTCTAGTATGTCACCTATGACCACAGAAAAATAGGCCGCCTTACGAAAATCCCTGGCCCGTTCCTTCTCAATCATCCCTTTAAGAGAATAGGCATTTTTTGAACTGAGCGAACCGATCTTCACTTTTTTCAGATCAGGGAAGGAATCTAAGACGATCCTCTGATATTTGTTATACATTCCGAAACGACATGGACCTTCCGCCTCGGCCATAAAGAATATGTAATTCTCAGGATTGAAGTCGCCACCCAATCTTTCCTTTTCCTTTTTCAGGAAGAGCAGAATGTCACCCGTGGTCACCTGGCAGGGAAAACACTCCTTGCCTGAAGTAAACTCCTTACCAAGATCAAGGCCCTCATACGTTTCCATGACCAAAGCATTGACGCCAAAACTCCTGAAGGCCCCGGCAAGGAGATGAGCCCCTATTCTGTTCATCTCGGGTATTAGAAAGGTCTTATCCCGAAGGTTGAACTGTCCAACACTTTCAGAAAGCGATCTAAAAGTTGCACTCTTTTGGGCTTCCATCTTTACCTCAACCGGCGGCCCTTAATCCTACATTCAACTCGCTGTCCAGTTTCTGCATGGTGTTCTCAATGACATTTTTGTAGGCCTCCAGTCTCGTCATCATACCAGCCACGGCACTGTGCTCATCCAGTTCCAGAATGAGGTAAGGCTTATTCCCCATAATGTACTTGTAGAAATGCTCGATAAAAGAGTCTGCGCCACAGCTGAAGTTGGTGATATGGAGACCAAAGTACCGGGGATGGTCCTCAATGAATTTAGCGGCCCTCAGAATCTGGGCCCCCAGTCCCCAGTACATGGAAGGAAAATCAGAAAGATCTACTGAGGTGAGATCAATAAAGTCCATGGGGAGCGCAGTAACGCCAATCTTGGCCAGATTCTGTCCTAGCCTCAGATTCAGCCTTTCGTCGTACAGGTTGTAAGGACGTCCTGTAACCACAACCAAAGGGCTTTCAGGACTATGAACGCCCATGATTTCCTTGCCCTTTTCATACATTGCATTGATGAATCCATCCTGTTTCTCCAATGCATATTCGAGGGCCTTTCTTATTTCTGACCTGCTTCTTCCCAGCCGTCCTGAAAGCTGCTCACCTAATTCCACGGCCAGAGTGGGGGTGTCATACTTTAGATGGATGATGGGACTCAAAATAGAGTCCTTATCAAGGTCAAGGGCTTCGCGAACCATATATGAGTTGGCTTGAATAAGCGGGCAATAGAATCCTCTCTCTGAGTCCTCCGGGGTTCGCATATTGATCATGGAGGGAAGATACAAGTACCTCGTTTTTCCAACAAGTTCCTTAATATGACCATGGGATACCTTGACGGGATAACAGGTCTCTGCGGTCATGGCTTCGATCCCCGAACTGGAGATACTGCTGTTGGTTGGCGGGGTCAGGATAAGTCTGAAGCCGAGTCGATCAAAAAAATGTGCCCATAACACGCCGTTCTGAAGAGAGTGAAACGCCCTTTGCATCCCGATGGTTGGCCGTCCATCCACCTCCATGACACCTTCTCCGCTCAACTCATCATAGACACCCGACATATGGCCCTGCCATATTTTCTCTCTCAATCGGAAGTAATTCTCTTTCTTTGGATCCTTTCTCACGATCAACTCATACCGACCGCATTCGCCTCCCCAGACACTCTTTCGGCCATCAAAATTGTATATTTTGAGCTTGCATTGGTTATGGCAGTTGGGATCTGCACGGCAGATCTTCTCCTTATAGATCATTCGATCGTTTATGGCGCTATCCAATCCCCGGAAGATGCTTCCACTCTTGTTTTCACGAATCATCTTCTCTTTCAGACTAATGGCAGCTCCAAACGCACCAAGCACTTCCCTGTGCCTGGGCACGACCAGACCACGACCCAGAACATTCTCGAAAGCCGCCACCACGCCTTTGTTCAGAGACGGCCCCCCCAGAAACATGGCCCTCTTGCCTATCCTTCTCTTGCCGACAACGCGGTTAAGATAATTATAGACGATGGCATAGCAGAGACCTGCTATGAGATCATTCTTGGAAACCCCTTTTTGATGATAGGAGACCAGGTCTGATTCCATGAAAACAGTGCATCGCTCTGCCAATTTTATCGGATGATCCGAAGAGAGTGAGATCTCCTGAAATTCACCCACGATATTGATGCCGTATTTATTCGCAAGTTCATGGAGAAAACTCCCCGTACCAGCGGCACACACCTTGTTCATGTCAAAATCAAGGGGATACGTGTTTGCTATATAAATGTACTTTGAATCCTGACCACCGATCTCGAAGATCGTGTCAATGGTTGCATCGATCTCGACAGCCCCCCTAGCGTGGGCCGTGATCTCGTCGATGATAAGATCTGCATTCAGGAAATCCCCAACCACGTTTCTACCTGATCCGGTCGTGGCTGTTCCAACAATATCAATCTCGCCTCCAACTTCATCAAGAATGGTTCCCAACAACTTCTGCGTCACCTCAACCGGCTTGCCCTGGGTGTGGACATATTTCTTATGAATGATCTCACAATCTTCATTAATCAGGGCATGTTTAGTCGTTGTCGAGCCGATATCGATACCCAGATAGACCGGGAGTCTTGTACTGATCGCCCTTTTTCTAATATCGTTGTCCTCTGGAAAATCCGTCTGCTTCAACTCCAGTTTGGATGCCCGGGGCAGGTCAAAGGAGTCCTCTCTGACAGTGACTGTCGATCCTTCCAGATTCAGATGGTTTTCTATCCCCAATTCAAGGGCCTGCAATGCAACCCCCAGACCACCGATCGACGTGTTATGCTCGGGAACGATCAAGCCGGGGAAATAGCTCTGAAAAGCGCGCACCTGCAACTTATTCATTGAGAGTCCCCCAATGAAACGAATGGGCTCTTCTAGTACCCGATTCGACACAATGGTGCTCATGTAATTTCTGGCATTTCCCACATGCAGCCCAAAAATGATGTCTTCGAGCTTCTCTCCCTTGTTCTGCAAATGGATCATGTCTGACTTGGTAAAGACCGTGCATCGGCACGCTACGTCGGCAGGAGTTTCGCTCTCCAGACCAAGTTTGATGAAGTCAGCCAGTATTCTGTCGATCTGATCTTGAGATATATCTACATTCTTGTCATAGATGGATGTGGCCAATCTTTGTGCCTGTTGATCAATAAAGGACCCCGTGCCGGATGCACATGGACCGTTGGCATTAAAGTAATCCAGCTCCCAGCCGTCATCGTCATGATTGATCTGAAAAAGGGCCGTGTCCTGGCCTCCCATGCTAATGATCGTTCTTACGTTCGGTTCTATGTACAGAGCACCCAGCACCTGGCTAATAGTTTCAAATTCATAAAAGCCACCCATCCGCTGGCTGATCTTCTGCCCGTGATTCCCTGTGAAAGCAAAGGCCTTGAGATTCTCGCTGCCCAGTTTCTCATACAATTCATGGATAAGCCTTAGGACCTCTTCTTCGACTTTTCCCAGATGACGCATGTAATCAGACTCGTAGATGATTTCTTTGTCCTCGTTAATGACAACGCTGTTGAGGCTTACCGATCCCGCATCAATACCCACGACATACTTGTGTGAGCTTTGTTTATTCTTTTCGTAGATCAT
The DNA here is from genome assembly GCA_040326175.1 of Desulfobacteria bacterium. Classification (GTDB taxonomy): domain Bacteria; phylum Desulfobacterota; class Desulfobacteria; order Desulfobacterales. Next base: position 10,877 of record JBEQLC010000018.1, read on the forward strand.
GACTGCCAGGTCTGTTGCTCCGTATTTGAAGTGAAGCCTCCGCGCCTTAGAGGGCGGGGGCAATTTGTGGGCCGATACCCGGTAAAGAAGATAGACATTCTTGGAACGGGTCGCCCTGCCATGCCTTGAGGGACGAGGGGTCCGGCTCACAGCGGTGATTCGCGGTTGAAGAGCCCGCTGGTCAGGGACAGGAAATCTGGCCATCGGCTTAGGTTCATCGGGGCTTCACCCATGAGTTCAGCCTTTGTTCCAAAGTGACTGTTTAGCTCTTCCCACCTTTGTCTGTCAAGTAATACAGCCTTGGAATCCCGGAAAGGTGGAGGGAAGGATCCGGTGCGCAAGGAATTATTGCTTGAATCTGCATCAGTTTCAGCGTAAGGGTAAATATTACGGCCGTTTATTAAGTTGGGAAAGACTTGTTCGCATTCTAAAAAGACGTTTACCTGTGCTTCAAGTCAGTTCAATTATAGCTGCTTGGACATAGAGGAAACAGGTTAACCATTTTCCCATGGGGTTTCAGTGTCCGATAGTTACACTGAAAATGGCGCAGGTGGAGTATGAGCCATGACGAAGAAAGAAGAACAACATCAGATCCTTATCAATGCCGTTGACCCGGAAGAATGTCGCATTGCAGTGGTAAAAGCGGGCCGTTTGGAAAACTTCGGCATTGAAACCGCCGCCGGCGAAATCACCCGAGGTAACATCTATAAGTGCGTGGTTACAGGCGTGGAGCCCAGTCTGCAAGCCGCCTTTGTTGATTACGGGGCAGAGAGAAATGGCTTCTTGCAGAAACACGAAATCCACAGCGACTACTATATTGACAAGCCTTCACGTGTCAAGAAACGGCCCTCAAGTATCCAACACCTCATTGGGCGCGGCCAGGAAATATTGGTACAGGTGACCAAGGACCCCATGGTGAACAAGGGCGCCTTGCTTACCACTTATATATCTCTGCCCGGCCGTCATGCCGTGTTGATGCCCGGTGGGAAAAGCTCTGGGATTTCCAGAAAGATCGAAGATGAGGATGAACGACAGCGTCTCAAGGATATTGTCGACTCTCTGAAAATTCCGGAAGGCTTTGGCATCATTGTTCGTACAGCAGGTAAAGAGAAAAAGAAGTATGAGCTATCCAAGGACATCCGCTACCTCCTTCGCCTGTGGAAGAATATTCAGAAACAGGCGGTGTCCCGCCCCGCCCCTTCCCTTCTCTACAAGGAGCGCCATCTAGCCATCCGAGCTATACGGGACCATTTTACAGCAGACGTCTCCGAGATTCTCATAGACGACAAGGACGTGTATCGGGACGTGAAGGATTTCATGCGCATCATATCTCCAAGACACACAAATATTGTTAAGTTGTATAAAGACCCACAGCCAATCTTCAGCAAAAACCAGGTCGAGGAGAAGATTGGGTCCGTTTTTGCGAGCAAGGTCGCCTTGGAATCGGGAAGCCACATCATTATTAGTCCTACAGAGGCCTTGGTCTCTATTGATGTCAATTCTGGCAAAGCAACACGCAAAAGTTCAATGGAAGGAACAGCGTATGCTACTAATATGGAAGCGGCGGCTGAAATTGCTCGTCAGTTGCGCTTGAGGGATCTTGGCGGCCTCATTGTCATTGATTTTATTGATATGCGGGATCGGAAACACAATTTAGCCGTAGAAAAGGCTTTTAAGCAGCATACGAAGCTGGACAAAGCTCGGATTAATATAGGTAAGATCTCGAAGTTCGGTCTCATGGAACTCGCCCGTCAGAGGATCGCTCCATCCATAGAATATGGAAGCTTTGTGTCGTGCCATAGTTGTCAGGGAAGGGGGTTGGTACCATCTGCTGAGAGGCTGGCGCTGGAGTTTCTGAGGAGGCTTCGCTCCGAAACCCTCAAGGAGAACATCACGCAGGTTAAGGGGATAGTACCGAGCAATGTAGCCAATTACCTGCTTAACAAGAAACGAAAAGAGATTCTGGACATGGAGATTAGACGAACCGTGGCTATAAACATAGAGGGGGACCCTGTTATGCGGCCCGGTGAAAGCCGGATTATTTGTGAGTGATCATATGTATTGGACTATGTACAGATCAAAACAATATGGATCTCGACTTTCCTTTAGTCTTTGCAACCCTTTACAGCTCAATAGATATAACTACCAGCCTGGGGAATCTGCTTGACCTGTGTTCTTTTTTCCTGTAAAGGCCGCCTTATGACACTCTGTGGCTTTGCCCAGAGTGTTTTCAATATGGGCTTTCACCCATGGAAGCGTGATTTTGTGCCCGGCATGATGCACATTGGAAGAATGGTATGACCTGGAACACATTCGTTGATATCCTATTCAATATCTTACAAACACAAACCGGGCTTTTCAGTCTTCATTACAAGCTCGTCATCATGTGGGGAATCGGTCTCTTTTTTATTTATCTTGCTGTGGCAAAGAAATACGAACCTTTGCTCCTCTTGCCGATCGGTTTTGGAATCTTTATTGTCAACTTTCCCCTCACTCCCCTTATGGGTTTTGATGCCCATGGCAAAAGGGAGCTCTTCAACATATTTTACCATTACGGTATCGAATGGGAAGTAATCCCGTGCCTCATATTTTTGGGACTCGGGGCCATGACCGATTTCGGACCTCTCATCGCCAATCCAAAAACTTTAGTTATTGGGGCGGGGGCTCAACTCGGCGTCTTCGTCACATTCATTGGCGTCCTCCTGTGTGGATTCACCTTAAAGGAGGCTGCCTCGGTTGGCATTATTGGAGGGGCTGACGGACCCACGACGATCTATCTGACCGCGAAGCTGGCACCCCATCTCCTTGGGGCTAATGCCCTTGCTGCTTACTCCTACATGGCCATGGTCCCGCTGATTCAGCCCCCTATCATGAGACTTCTGACATCCAAGAAAGAGCGGACGATCATCATGAAACAGCTGAGGCCTGTTTCAAAGCTCGAAAAAACATACTTTCCCCTCATTGTAACAGCGCTCATTGCACTTCTGATCCCTGCTGTCACCCCTTTAATGGGTATGTTCATGCTGGGTAACTTCATGCGGGAAAGTGGCGTTGTAGAAAGACTGGCCGGATCTGCACAAGGCTCACTAATGAATATTGTCACCATATTTCTTGGCATCTCTGTTGGCGCCACCATGCAGGCTGAAACATTCCTCACAGCCAAGCCGCTACTCATCTTTACGTTCGGACTGGTCGATTTCGCCATTTGTACCACGGGCGGTATCCTAACGGTCAAGATAATGAACCTTTTTCTGAAGGATAAGATGAATCCCCTCATCGGCTCAGCGGGAGTTTCTGCCGTCCCTATGGCAGCACGCGTTTCACAGATGGTGGGACAACAGGAGGATCCTAACAATTTCTTACTCATGCACTCTATTGGACCAAATCTTGCCGGAGTCATCGGAAGTGCTTCAGCAGCTGGGATGTTTATCGCCATGTTCGGATAGGTAAAGAAAGTGCACTAAAGTGCCTAAAGTTGTGGAGCTTGCCTTCGGCAA
>JBEQLC010000190.1:0-3958 GCA_040326175.1 Desulfobacteria bacterium
GCCTGATGCGTACAAAGACCTTCAGATAGAGACCAAGGGTGAGTTCAGCGGCATCGGCATTGTTATTACCATGCAGGACAACTGGGTCACGGTTATCTCTCCAATTGAGGGAACACCGGCTTACAGGGCCGGCATAAAGGCTGGAGATCAAATCATCAAGGTGGACGGGGAAGAAACCAAGGCCATGATGTTGTGGGAAGCAGTCAAGAAGATGCGGGGGAAGAAGGGGACCCCTGTCCTGGTGACGATCAGGCGAAAAGAATCGCCGGAGCCCCTTGAATTTACTATTGTTCGGGACATTATTCCGTTAGAGAGCGTTCGGTCTCATTCGCTCAAACCCGGCTACGGCTATGTTCGGATCACGAACTTCAGGGAAAAAACCGCCAGTGATGTGAAAGCGGCCCTGAAGGAGCTGGAATCAGACAAAACACCCGTGAAAGGCTTGATATTGGACCTTCGTGACAACCCTGGCGGCCTCCTTGATCAGGCGATCGAGGTGGCAGATATTTTTCTAGACAGCGGCAGAATCGTTTCAATCAAGGGAAGACGAAAGCCCCACTCAAAAATCTATGTGGCCCACAGTAACAAGGATAAGCATTCGTACCCGATTGTGCTCCTGGTTAATGAGGGGAGCGCAAGCGCATCAGAGATCGTAGCGGGGGCATTACAGGATCATGACCGTTGCGTAGTGCTGGGCACGACTTCATTTGGAAAGGGGTCGGTTCAAACCGTCGAGCCGTTGCGCGATGGCTCCGGACTGAAACTGACTATTGCAAGGTATTACACCCCGGACGGCCACGCCATACAGGCCCGTGGAATCATTCCAGATGTCGCAGTCGAGCAAAGAAAAGTCCTGGTGGGTGAAGGGAAGAAACGCCCGCATATGACGGAAAAGGACCTGGAGAATCATATCTCGGCTGAACCCAAAGAGGATTTGTCCGAGGAAATGAAAGAAAAGATCTTAGATATAAGGGGTGTAAAGGTGCCCGGTGAAGATGCTTCAGATGTAGCTAAACGACTCGTTGCACAGGACTATCAGGTTCAAAGGGCTCTGGACATCCTTACAAGCTGGCAAATATTTTCAAAGATGTCCCATTAAGCCGATGCCATGGTCAGTCGGACAGGGTCTCCTAGGAAAAAGAGGCGGCACACCAAAAAGAAGAAGGCCCCTCAGAAGAAATACGTTGGGACCGGACTGGCCATACTTGGCGTTGTCGCTGTGGGGATATTCGGATATGCGCTATACCTTTTTACCTTAAAACACGCCCACACCTCATTACCCATCTTTGAAGCCTTTCCCACACAAGGCATAGAAACCAAAATCAAAGAGATAGATCGTTGCATCTATAATGCGCTGATAGACTTGAATATTCCCCCTGGCGATGTAGCATTCAAGGCGGTCGAACCAAAGAGATACAAAGAAAGATCCTGGACCTTCTCGGGGCTGGAGATACGCCTCCCAACAACTCTTGCGTACAGCAGGATCAAAGAGGCCTTTCTAAGTAGACTCTCTTCACGCCTACCCCGGGAATCCCTCCGTTTTGCCTTGAGATCCCCTCAACGGCTGATCCTTGACCTTTCTGTCAATACGCACCACACGCATCGCCTTGTCTTTGTGAGGCTCGGGGAGAGGAAACCCGCGACATCCCCGCGTTCAAATCTTCCCAGGGTTGCGATCATAATTGATGATCTGGGATATGATAAAGAGATTGCATCAAAGTTTCTCGCCCTCGACGGTGTCATGTCTTTCTCCGTGCTTCCACACAGCCCCTTTCAGAAAACCATTGCCCGGGCCGTTCACCACCGGGGCCGAGAGCTGCTTCTCCATCTTCCAATGGAACCCGTGGGGTATCCCCAAGTCGATCCCGGTGCCGGAGCCCTCCTTTCCTCGATGACGCCCGACCGTCTCCTGGATCAACTTCGAAAGAATCTGGACGCAGTCCCTTTCATAGTGGGTGTAAACAACCACATGGGATCCATGCTCACCCAAAACCCGGCGAAAATGCGCCAGATATTCACTCTCTTAAAGAAGCAGAATCTCTTTTTCGTGGACAGCCTGACCAGCCCGCGGTCCTACGGCCGGCAGGCGGCCCGACTCTTGAAACTGAAGTTTGCGCAAAGGCAGGTCTTCTTGGACCACAACCGGGATCCACATGCAATCCGCTTCCAGATCAGGCGTCTAATCTCGGTGGCCAAGGAACGGGGCAGGGCGATTGGAATCGGGCACCCCTATCCAATCACGTGGGAAGTGCTTAAAGACGAGCTATCCGATATTGCTACCCAGGTGGAGCTTGTGAGGATCTCCGAGGTTGTGGGTTCTGATGCCAAAATGTAATCTTATGGATCTTTGAACAACGGGCCCTACGATCTTGAAGACCTAGCCTTGTCGGCAACGGCATCCATCAGTTTCTTAAAAGAGGCGCTGAAGGCGTCTACCCCTTCTTGCTGGATCTCGTCGCACACCGTGTCTATGTCTATTCCTTGCTGCTGCAACAACTCCAGGTCCTCTCGCGCTTCGTCCAGGCCTTCTTCAATTGTCAGTCTCGGAGTGCCATGGTCCAAAAAGGCCTCAAGCGCATTGTGCGGAAGGGTGTTGATGGTATCCGGGCCTATCAATTCATCTACATACTTAACATCGCTATATGAAGGATTCTTTGTGCTTGTGCTGCCCCAAAGTACCCGCTGTATTCGCGCCCCGCTTGAAGCCAGATCCCCGAAGGCCCCGTCAAAGAATAATTCTCTGAACCTTTGATAAATCATCTTGTCGTTTGCCACGGCGATTTTACCTTTCAAACGATCTGCGCCAGATCCCTCAAGCATCTTATCAATCTTGGTATCCACCCTGCTCACAAATACACTTGCAACCGAACAGACCGTACCCACGGGATTGCCATCCTGGAGCCCCTCTTTTAATCCTTCTATATATGCCATAGCGCTCGCTTCATAGTGCCCAAGGGAAAAGAGAAGTGTGACATTTACATTTATACCCTCCCGCGTAAGGACCCTTATTGCCTCACAACCTTCCCTGGTCCCGGGAACCTTGATCATAAGGTTGGGCCTTGCTACGTCCTCGTGGATTCTCCTGGCGTGTTCAATGGTTTTATCGGCATCATGGGCATAGTCGGGATTCACCTCAAGGCTTACGTAACCGTCCCGGCCCCCGCTCTCCCCATAGGTATTGCTGAGCATGTCTGCGGCGGACTGAATGTCCTGTATGGTAATCAGGTTACAAATCTCATCGGGCGTTTGGCCCATGTCGGCGAGTTCTCGTATTGAAGAATCATATATGGCGGATCCGTTCACTGCTTTTTCAAAGATACTAGGGTTGGATGTCACGCCCGTGATCCCCACGGCGAACAGGTCCTCCATTTTGCCGTTCTCTATTATCCTCCGATCAATATTGTCGTACCAGGGGCTCTGCCCAAGCGCCAACAATGCCTTCAGATTATTATTAGTATCCATATACCCCCCAACGCCCCCCGTCGAACACGGGGCCGGTAATAAGGTTAATGAAAAAGAATATTACGCGTCTGTGTTGCAAATAAAGGACTCAAATCCCGACGAAGGCTTTGCCTGTTTCCCCGGGAGGGCCGGCTTACCATTATCGGCCTGGCCATATAGCCCGTGAGACAGTTACCCAACAGGCCACCAAGAGTCAAGAATTCTTTGCTGCGTGGCGGACTTAACTCGTGGCCGTGGAATTGCTTTCCCGCCAGGAATTTGTTAGTGTGAAGATGTAGTGTGTGATACCATCCGCGTGGCCATATCCAAGAACCTATTATCGGGTGCCCATCCAAGAACAACCGTTAACGAGCAACGCGCTAGGCACCAAGAACGAGGCGAGATTATGACCCAGTTAGAGCAGGCACGCACGGGCGTCATTACACCGGCCATGCACCACGTGGCACAGGTTGAAAAGATAGACCCCGAGCTCCTTCGTTTGGGAGTAGCCGACGGA
>JBEQLC010000191.1:0-3954 GCA_040326175.1 Desulfobacteria bacterium
GCCCGCGAAGCACTGGCGTCAGGCAGAACCTGCGGGGAATGCGCTCGCTGTTGCAGTTCAAAAACATTCTTTGGGCGGTGTTGATGTTCTTTATTCGGATAGTGACGAAAGACCCCCCCCGTGCAGAAGCTGAGGAAATAGCACAAAGAATAGACATTGACAGGAAACAACTATTGGGGGGCCATAGGGGTCGGTTTTAATCGAAAACTGGCCCCACAGAGGCCGTGTTATTGCAGAGAAAGGGGCCACTGGGTGGGCATGGAGAGACAAGGGGGAAGTCCGGGGGCAGCCTTGAAGAAGCCCTTGAGGCATGTTTTGAGACGAAAAACAATCACCGTTGAAAGGCGGTGGCCAAAATTATTTCGGTCTATTTAATTCTTGATGCCCTACTCCCAGCTAATACGTCCTTCATGGTTCACAGTGAAGGTCTTATTCCCCAAGCTGTGGTAAGCAGTAATGGTCAAGGTGTCCAGGGTCCCACTAACATCTATGTTTACATCCTGTGTCTGCCTGAAGCCGCGGGCATACAGTATTCCAACTGAAGAGATCGATTCGTCCGGATATGCATGAAAATAGGCCTGTGCAGCTTTATAGGCATGCATCGCATCTTCAGGGACCGCTGCATCATAGCCTAGCTTGCGGTACTTAATATAGCTTGGAATGGCAATGGCTATCAGGGCTCCAATGATTGCAATGACAATCATCAACTCAATGAGACTAAAACCTCTTATGTTTATCCGTTTCAGCATTCTTGGGTCCTGAAAAGCTTGAAAAAAGCCCCCGGTGAGGACATCAACCAGGGGCTTAACAAAAAGGAGGCCATTCACACAACTATCTGCAACCCATACGCAACAAAATGAGGCATGTTAAAAAGCCTATCGCCGGAAAGACGATAGGCTTTGAATTTTATGGCGGGGACGATCCCGTTCTCCGAACGGGACGACCTTCCCGTCAACATTGACGGGACGTTCTAACCAGAGCTTCCATAGACTCTCTGGTTTTGCGATTGTTTTATGGCGGGGACGACGAGACTCGAACTCGCGACCTCCGGCGTGACAGGCCGGCGTTCTAACCAAACTGAACTACGTCCCCGGGTTTGTTATGGCAATGGTAGGCGGAACAGGGCTTGAACCTGTGACCCCCGGCTTGTAAGGCCGATGCTCTCCCAACTGAGCTACCCGCCCCCGGTTTTGGCAAATGGAGAAACGTAAACTGTGTGCCATATATCATTCTCTATATCCACAAGAAACGTCGGCACACACAAGATATCAAGCAAAAAACGGCTTACGCTTAACGAAGAAGCGTAAACGTGTCAAGCCCTTAGTTCATCTGGAAGGGTTTGGCTGCCTCTTCCTGCTTCGGAATCAGCTCCGGAGGCACAATCTCATCATCTTCTTCTGTAAAAAGCGTGTCGCCGCTTGGCAAAATGATCGCACGCGACAGAACATCATCCATGTGGCTTGCGGTTATCACTTCGATCTGTTTCAGGATCTTTGCGGGAATCTCTTTTAAATCCTTACTGTTTTCATCCGGAATAATAACCTCGGATATGCCTCCGCGATGGGCCGCAAGGATCTTCTCTTTTAGCCCGCCAATGGGCAGAATACGACCCCTAAGGGTGATTTCCCCGGTCATGGCCAGACTACGGCGAACCGGCCTTTTGATGAGCGCAGAAACAATGGACGTTACCATGGTTATGCCTGCTGACGGCCCGTCCTTTGGCGTCGCCCCCTCGGGGACGTGGACGTGGATATCCACCTTCTTGTAGAAATGTTTCTTCAGGCCAAGCCTCCCTGCCCTGGACCGAACATAACTCAAGGCGGCATGGGCAGACTCCTGCATAACGTCTCCCAGCTGCCCTGTAACCGTAAGCTTTCCCCTACCAGGCATAATGACCGTCTCGATGGATAGCAGTTCTCCTCCCACATGCGTCCAGGCCAAACCCGTGGCCATGCCGATCTCGTCCTTTTCTTCCTGCTGTCCATACCTGAATCGATGCACACCCAGGTGTTTTTGTACGGACTGGACTGTTATCTTGAGGCTCTTCTTGCCATCGTCTTTTGTAACCTCTCTGGCCACCTTCCGGCAGACGGAAGCAATTTCGCGCTCCAGGTTCCGCACACCCGCCTCCCGGGTATAACGACGGATGATCGTCTGAATAGCGTTCGTGGTAAACTGGATGTTCTCTTCAGTTAATCCGTTCGCTTCAGTCTGTTTGGGAACCAGAAATCCCTTGGCTATCTGCAATTTGTCATACTCTGTGTATCCGGATAAGCGAATAACCTCCATGCGATCCTGAAGGGGAAGTGGAATACCATGCAGATTGTTGGCGGTGGTAATGAACAGTATATCCGAAAGATCATAATCCACATCCAGGTAGTGATCATTAAACGAAAAATTCTGTTCAGGATCGAGGACTTCGAGCAGGGCCGCTGAAGGATCGCCTCGAAAATCGATGCTCATCTTATCGACTTCGTCCAGACAGAAAACAGGATTGTTAACCTTGGCCTTCTTAAGGGATTGAATGATCTTACCAGGCATTGCCCCAATATACGTACGGCGGTGCCCTCGTATCTCGGCCTCATCCCTTACACCACCCAAAGAAAGCCGGACAAGTACCCTCCCTGTAGCCCGCGCCACCGATTTGGCTAAAGAGGTCTTTCCCACTCCAGGCGGACCCACAAAACAGAGGATCGGGCCTCGTATCTTCTTTACCAGTTTTTGTACAGCCAGATACTCCAAGATCCGCTCTTTGGGTTTTTCCAGCCCATAGTGGTCTTCTTCCAGGATTGCTTCTGCCTGATCAATATCGGTATGAAGCTTGCTTCGCTGAAACCAGGGGAGGTTTATGAGCCAATCAATGTAATTTCGAACAACTGTCCCCTCTGCAGACATGGGAGCCATGAGTTTAAGCTTCTTGAACTCTTGTCTGACCTTTGCAGCGGCTTCCTTAGACATCCGTTTGCGTTTGATGCGGGTCTGGAGCTCGTCCAGCTCGCTCTTGTGATCGTCTTTGGCCCCCATCTCCTTCTGAATGGCACGCATCTGTTCATTAAGATAGTAGTCCCTCTGGGTCTTTTCCATCTGCTTCTTTACCCGACCCTTGATCCTCTGCTCAGTCTGGTAAATGTCAATCTCGGCCTGCATGAGGCGGAAAAGGAGGGCCATGCGCTCCATGGGCGCCACAGTCTCAAGCAAATCCTGCTTGTCCTGAATCTTGAAATTGAAGTGGGCAGCTACAGTGTCAGCCAGTTGAGACACGTCAGTTATAGCCGATACGTTAGTTATCAGATCCTTTGAGATGTTCTTGTTGATCCTTGCATATTCTTCAAACATTCCAACAACCGTCCGGTTGACAGCCTCGGTTTCCGTATCTGTTATTTCCGGCTCGATAATCTGTTCAACTTCGCCCAGAATGTATTTTTCTTTGTCTGTAAACCGGGTTATGCAAGCCCGCTTTTTGCCTTCGACCAGGGCCTTGACTGTTCCGTCCGGCAGCCTAAGCAGCTGAAGCACTATCCCGATAGTCCCAATGCGAAATATGTCCTCTTCACCGGGCGAGTCAACTCCGGCATTCTTCTGGGTAGCCAGAAAGATCCTCTTATCCAAGTTCATGGCGTTAGACAAGGCATTAACAGACTTGGAACGCCCCACGAATAGGGGGACTACCATATGGGGAAAGACAACAACATCCCTTAGCGGAAGGAGTGGAAGCGAAATCTTTTGTTCTGAATCATTCATAGGCTTCTTCAGTTTTGTTATATTAAACATGCTTGGGAATTGCGGGAAAAATATCTATGGTCAGTAAAGATCCTGGCCCAGAGGATCCGCCTTTGGTTTACCCCTGGAAGGGGTTAATATTACAGCACATTAAGTGCCTAAAGTGATCTAAAATGCCTAAAGTTGAGGAAAGCGCTTTCAGCGCAAATCAGTTTTTATATAAATCAATAGTGC
>JBEQLC010000192.1:0-3920 GCA_040326175.1 Desulfobacteria bacterium
CTGGCCATTAGGCAGGGAGAGAGCGAGGGCGACAGAAATCCCCCCTCGCAAACCAACCCACGTAAGTATTTTCACCACATTTGGGCTAAACGACCGAAAGGGACGCAGAAGAACCACAGGAAGCCCCACACTCACGAATCGAACCAACAGCATGATGGGAATAGCTATGAGACCTGCAGCAAAGTACGACGGTGTGAATGCAAGTACCAGTACTTCCAGGCCTATCAACACAAATAGAACCGCGTTCAGAATTTGGTCCACGAGTTCCCAGAACATGTCCAAGTTCTGCCGCGTCCTCTTCGACATAGCAAGCAGTCGCCCATGGTTGCCTATGAGAAGCCCCGCGACTACAATGGAAATAGGACCGGAGATGTGCAACGCATCGGCGAAGGCATAACCACCGGTTACGAGCGCCAAGGTAATCAAGATCTCCACTTGATAGTTATCTACTCTCTTAAGCATCCAGTAGGATAGTGCACCAATGGCCAGACCAAACGCAACCCCGCCTAATGCTTCTTTTGCAAACAGGAAGACAACCCAGGCTGGAGTAACCTCGTGTCCTCCAGTGGCAACTCCAAGCAACACAATAAAGACCACAACGGCCACACCATCATTGAAAAGGGCCTCGCCGGTGATCTTGGTTTCCAGGCTCTTCGGCACCCTTGAACTCTTGAGGATGCTTAATACTGCAACGGGGTCCGTAGGCGAAATCAGGGCGCCGAACAGAAGGCAATAGATCAACGGCACATCAAGTCCAATGGCATTGAAGGTCCACCAGCTCAAGAAGCCTATCAAGAAGGTTGACCCCACCACACCGCCGGTGGCAAGGATTCCGATTATCCATTTTTGGCGCGAAAGATCTTCAAGATTGACATGTAGTGCTCCAGCAAAGAGAAGAAAGCTCAGCATGCCGTGGAGCAGCGTCTCGTCAAAGTCGATGCTGCTTAGAAGTTCTTCCGCCCCCTGTTTTATTCCTAAACCGAGAGAATCGAGAGCAATCAACCCTAAGGACATCACCAGTGCAATCAACATCAAGCCGATCGTGGTGGGCAAACGAACATAGCGGTAGTTCAAATAGCTGAATGCCGCTGAAAGGGTAACCAGAACTGCAAGAATGTCAAAAAGCTTCATTTCTCATTTCTTCTTTATGCATTTATTCTGCTATTCTCAGACTGCCCTGGCCAGAGTCAGGACATCTACGAATTCGGCACCGGCTTTCGTCAACACGCGAGCACATTCATTCGCTGTCGCGCCGGTCGTGAAAACGTCGTCCACCAAAAGGATTTTTCGGCCCTTTATTTTCTCTGGATACCTAAGGGAAAAGGCACCTTTTATATTCTTCCGGCGCTCTGTGCGCCTGAGGTTCGTCTGGGGCTCTGTCCAGCGACTGCGGGATAACGTGAGGCCATCGAAGGGGATGCCTTCCTGTTTTGCCCAGTTCCTGATCAAGAGGTGGGCTTGATTAAATCCGCGTTCTCGCAGGCGCTTCACGTGCAACGGCACCGAGACGAGGAGGTCTATGCTATTTGAGTCCCAGAATTGAAAGAATGCCTCCTTGGCGAGGCCGCCCAAAGGCTCGGAAAGGGATGTCTTCTTTCCGTATTTGAGCACATGAATAGCTTCCATAAGGATTCCGTCATATACTCCGAAGGCCCGGGCTTTTCTGAAATACTTCTTTTCAAGAAGGCATTCAGAACATCTGTGATCTTCTCCTTCCAGGGAAACAAAGGGGAGGCCGCATTTTGAGCAAAAAGGAGATGAAATGGGTGCAAGGCCCTTTCGGCACGATTCACAAAAATATTGAGCAGTGACCTTAGAGACGGGATCGGACCCAATCGTGCCGGTTGACGGCTGCCAGACGTAATGATTACTGCAGACAAGACACTTTGGCGGGAAAATAACTCTTAAGGATGCCTCCCACAATCCTTGCAGGAATAGCAGTGCGTTCATCTCTATCCCAACCGTTCGATGACTGCTTGCGCGAACTCAGAGCATTTGAGCTCTTGGCTGTCAGGCATCTGGCGGGCCAGGTCATAAGTCACAAGGCCATGGGAAATGCTTTTCTGAATGGCCTGCTCAATCGCTGAAGCCGCCTCTGTCCACCCCATGTGCTGAAGCATCATAACCCCGGACAGTATCAATGAGCTTGGATTTGCCTTGTTCTTGCCAGCGTATTTGGGCGCTGTACCGTGAGTGGCCTCAAAGACTGCACAGCTGTCCCCGATATTCGCTCCGGGGGCCATACCGAGGCCCCCTACCTGAGCTGCCAGGGCATCGGAAAGATAGTCGCCGTTCAGATTGGGGGTGGCGATCACGTGGTAGGCTTCCGGCCTCAGGAGCACTTGCTGAAACATCATGTCGGCGATCCTGTCTTTGATCACCACCTTGCCCGAAGACACTTTTTCCTCTGGCTCCAGTCCTCCATCCGACTCAAAAACGACATGGTCACCGAACATCTCACGTGCCACCTCATAGCCCCATGACATGAACGCCCCTTCAGTATATTTCATGATATTACCTTTGTGTACCAGGGTCACACTGGGAAAACCGTGGTCCAAGGCATATTGAATGGCCCTTGCCACCAGACGCCTCGAAGCTTTTCGACTCATCGGCTTGATACCAACAGCTGATTCCTTTGCCACATCTACGCCCATGCTCTCCTTCAGAAAGGCAATCACCGCCTCGGCTTCCCTGCTCCCGGCTTCCCATTCGATACCGGCATAGACGTCCTCTGTGTTTTCCCGAAACACCACCATATTGACCCTTTCAGGATGTCTCACTGGGCTAGAAACGCCTTTAATGTATCGAATGGGCCTTACACAGGCATACAGGTCTAGCCTTTGCCGCAATGAAACATTGACACTCCGAATACCCTTCCCCACCGGCGTGGTCAATGGTCCTTTGATGGCTACCACATGATCCTTTATGGTCTGCAGGGTCTCCTCAGGAAGCGATTCATTACTTTCCCTGTATGTTCTCTCGCCTGCCATTACCTCCAGCCACTCGATCCTGCGCTGATCTCCGTACGCTTCAGCCACGGCTGCGTCCATGACACGGCGCGCACCAGCCCAAACGTCAGGGCCTATGCCGTCTCCCTCAATAAAAGGAACAATGGGATTATCAGGTACTCTGAGGATCCCCTCCGGACCTATGGTTATCCGCTGGGTGGCGATATTTGGCATTTTGCTTCCATTTCTTGAGATAGATTTGAATGATTGTCACGGCTACTGGTGTAATGCCGGAAATCCTTAATGCCTGGCCCAAAGATACCGGCCTAATTCTTGAGAACTTCTCCTTGACCTCGTTGGAAAGCCCGGGAATAGCGGCGTAGTCAAGGCTTTCCGGAATCTTGGTTCCTTCCAGGTGTTTCACACGTTCAACCTGCTCTGTCTGACGCCGGATATATCCGTCGTATTTGACAAGGATGGTCGCCTGTTTCGCTGCCTCGCTGTCAAAAGAGAGAATGCGATTGTCGAGCTGCGCAATATCTTTCAGCTCGACCTCAGGTCTCTTTAACAGATCCTGCAACGTGACCGGTTGATTGATGGAGCCAAGGCCCAGGCCTTCAAGTCTTTGCTTCACCCCCGGCTTTGGATTCAGGCGAACATCTGAAAGAAGAGTCAAGATCGTTTTAATGGCCTCACGCTTGTGTTTAAATTGCTCGTAGACTGCGCCAGAGACCAGACCGATCTCATGTCCGACTTCTCGAAGCCGCAAATCTGCGTTGTCCTCCCGGAGGAGAAGCCGGTATTCAGCCCTTGATGTGAACATGCGATAGGGTTCCCGGGTCCCTTTGGTCACCAGGTCATCGATCATAACACCGATATAGGCCTGGTCGCGTCCAAGAATGATTGGGGGACTTTCCTTCACGTATTGCACGGCGTTGATCGCCGCCATGATCCCCTGGCCTGCCGCTTCCT
>JBEQLC010000193.1:0-3909 GCA_040326175.1 Desulfobacteria bacterium
TCTTGCCCAATGCGGCATGGACCTGGATGTCCCGCTGTTTGGTTTCTTCATCGTAGTCCACAGAAAGCAACTCGAAGGTGGTCTTTTCGTCAAAACGCAGAAAGCTATCATCCGGCATAGCCAGTTCAACCCTGGTCTGGTCTCCGGTGGTCACGCGATCCCCATAACGCAGCAGATCCCCAACCGGTTCACAGTTCACAATAAGCGCAGAGGTTGCGCCTGGCAGCTTGAAGAGATTACACTTCGTGTTAAGAATCGGGCGTCCGGCTGGATATCAGCTCAAGCTTTACCCCCTTTTCAGAAACCTCGAATATGTTCACCGCAAGGTTCTCAAATGGCTGCAACATTAGCTCATCTGCCAAGATTCTAGCGCTTCCCAGGATATCTACGTCCATTTTTGCCCCATCAGCACTGATACTGCGCAAATACACGTTCCTGACACCCCGAATATCATTTCGGAGATGCCGCCTAAACTTAACGAAATCGGCATACTCCTTGATACCCTTTACAACCAATTCAACCAGAACAGGATTCCGCACCCCCTCGCCCCACTTGGCCACGATTTGTCTCGTGAGGTCCTGAGCGACCGCTGAGGCAGAAAGGATAATGGCTTCGCTCCCTCCAGTACTATCATCTCGACGAGCTAAACCGTTGGTTCTTTGAGATGAAGCAATCATTAGCCCCGTGTCTGCGGTGATTGCACGTGTTGACACGGTGGCCTGAATGGACTTCATGTCAATATCCGAGACTTCCGCACTATATCGTGCCACCGCCTTGCCAACGATAACGAGATCAGCACCAAGCTTCCTGCCCAGCTTTGCCGCAGCGTCATCGCTCAACTCGGAATCCCAATACTCCGGTCCAAGCTGAACGTCTCCACCCGGCGCTGTCCGGTCCACAATGATAAAACCCTTCTTACGCATGTACTCTGAAAATACATTTTCGGCGGCCGACAGATCTACACTAGGGGGTGTTTGTCTCCACCAGTATTGAGGCGCAGTCTCGCCAAGATTCTGCTCGGACAGAAGGAACATAACCGCCGGCACCCCTTTATGCATTGTAAGTATGCCAACACTTGAAAGTTTGTCTTGAATAGCATTCATTGAAACGGTGGCTCGCACCAGAACGCGATAGTATCTTCCAGACTTAGACTCGATTAAGACCTTGTAACCATCAATGAACTTCTGGGTCTGATTATAGACCCGGTCACTCAGGAGCTGAAAGTCTTGAACGACCGATGATGGGGAAATCAGAAGACCGATCGCCTTTTCAACCACGCCCTGTAGGGCGTCTGCTATGGCATTATCTCTAGCCCTGGCCACATTATCACTATAAATCGTGCCTCTGCCAATGACGTGTATGGTCTTGGTTTCCCCGGTGCCCTCCCCATCTCCGAACCCGGCTGCAACCTCAGAAGAACCCGGGCCCACAGAGAAGGCATCCGTTGGCAGCCTGGGCTTTTCAAGACGCAGAGGCTCCTGGGCCAATACCAAGCAGTTGAATCCGCCTGCATACCCCAGCAGGAGTAAGACCAAAACAAGATGTTTCTTAAAGTTTGTCATCCGTTAATTGATCACAGCCCCCAGCCTGCGTATGATAAGCAAGGCATCGGCCCCTGAAACCGAACCCATCGGGTCAAACTCACCGGTGGCCATATCCTTGGTTTCCATAATACCCCGTGTCGTGCTTACCATAACAGCATTATAGTAAGGAAGGTCACTCCTCAAATCCGGAAAAGGCGACGGGCTGCCGATAAATTTCGTGGCGACTTTTTGGTCTTCTGTCACCTTTATCAGGATGTCCTCGATCATCATGGCATACTCGGCCCGGGCAATCTTCTCGTCAGGCTTAAACGTGTGATTCGGGTATGGCTCCAGACCTTTAATACCCAGTTCCATCACAGACTCGATATCTGTCCTTAACACGTGTTCTGCAATGTCGAGTGCTGGTGCCGTTTTCACTATCTGTTGGGTTTCAAACGTCTTCTCGGGGCTCTTGAAACTCGTATCAAAGACCTTCTTTTTTGCGAAGATCTCATCGATCTTGAGCTCCTGGATAAAAAGGGCTGCAATGTCTGCACGGGTGATCTGATCCACCAAGGCAATCTTCTTCCCAATCATGGTGCCGGGCGCCGCCCTTTGTATTTTCTGGATCAGCTTCCATGCATCATTTGCTTCAACCACGTACCCGTCGTTAATATCCAGGACCTTTGTGAAAAGCACTGCGGCCTCGTCAAATTCTAAGGCCTCTTTATAGCACTCTCCCATGTAGTAGTGAGCGGCAGACGATTCAGGTGAAAGTCTGATAGCTGCTGAATAGGCTATCCTGGCCTTACTAAGCCAACTCTTGTGGGCAGACTCCTTCCCCAACAGATACAGACGTATGAGACCCACATTGGCATTGACCTTTTCCTCCTTGGCCTTTGCCAGGTCAACAGCCTTGTCCATATCCTTAATGCCGAGTTGGAAATCGCCCTCATGTCCCAGCACTAGCCCGGAACCCACGTATGCCGCTGAAAACTTCGGATCAAGCCCCTTGGCCAGGTCAAATTCACGCATGGCATCATCGTATTTACCCAACTTGAGGAGCTTCATGCCGCTCTGGACGTGATGTTCAGGAGTATCCAGGAGACTTTCTGAAGGATGGACCTTAGGAGCACATCCCTGGATGGAAAAGATGGCGGACAGCCAAATACCGGTCAAAACCAGGACTACTATTTTATGCTTGGTCTTTATCATAACCTGCACCTCCTGATTCGTTATTCGAAAATCGTTATTCGATTCGCGATTTTCGAATAATGATCGCTAATCAGTCCAGGACAATCATGACGCGGCACTTCTTCAAGAATGAAAGGTTCTCGGAAGCACTGCGAATCTTGCCAGCGTCAGCATTGCTGATGACCAAGTCGGACAGCCCCGGTCCTTCTGTCCTCAAGCCCTTGACCGTAAGGGGCTCATTGGTTACTCTTGGATTGGTTTGGGATGAAGTCAGGTCTTTTGCATACCCGGCCATTCCCTGCTGAACAGCAAATTCCCGGCTCACATAGGCAGAACCGTAAACTTCCTGCCCGCTCTCATCCAGAATCTTGGGAGACATAGCCGGCCGCGCGCCTAAACTACGAGCATCAACCACCAGTCCGGTATAAACCGCTGGTGCGGGTGTCGGGATCGTGGGTTGCGGTGTGGCAACCGGGATCTCCCCTACCTTTTCTGCCTCCGGGGGTGCAGGAGTAGAGGGAGGTATGGTTTTGATCTCTGGTACCTGCTTGATATCCTCGGGGAGTATTAGCTGGGCGAATCCCCCACGAAGACTCATAGCTATGGTCACCTCCACCGTCCCATCCGAAAGATATTCCTTCTTTATGACTTGCGCCCCCTTAACCATCCCGTCTACCTGTGACCGGATCATGTCGTTCGCAACCATGGAGTCCTCCACTACAGTCACTGAGTTGATTCTCACACCCTTGGTCACCTCCAGCAGATTGCGGTAAGCATCAAGCTGAGCTGCCCTGAGGGCCATGGGGCGGGCCTGGGGCTTACCGTAGTACTTTTCAGGCGGAGATCCGATTCCTATGGAAGTTATAATCCCCTGGGACCAGTTAACGCTTCCGTTCGCAATGTTTTGCACAACCTCATGCCCTTCTTCCGTAAAACTTTGTGTTGCTGAAAAAACAAGCATAAGTGCCACAATAGCAACAACGACCAATTTGCCCGTTTTCATAATGTCCTCCTTTTTTGTTCGTAAAACGTAAGACGTTAGTCGCGGCTCGTTATGTCCGACGGCTGACCGTTACCCTATTTTCCATCCATAAATGGCCCTTTTCCCGATGAGCGGCGTTCTCCGCGGGTTTCCGTCTGCGGAGTACGATTTGTACGACTCAGCAAAAACCCTTGTGCGGCCTTGCTCATC
>JBEQLC010000194.1:0-3895 GCA_040326175.1 Desulfobacteria bacterium
CTTGAAGTCCGCAGCTGAGAAGGCCTAGACACTCTTTGCGCACTTTGCGTCTCTGCGGTAAGCTCTATTTTACCCAAAACGTCCCTCCAAAAGGACGGCGGGTAAACCTTGGGACAAAATGGGTAAAAATGGTTTTTGATGTGCCCGCAGGGCATGACAACCATTGTGGCGACAGGCCTGCCCGCCATCGCTAGCGCTCAGGCGCAGCAGGCGGGTCGTAGCCACAAGTCTGTGTGGGTCTGTGGCTAATACACAATCTCTGCGTACTTTGCCTGCCCCGTAGCTCCGGCAGATGGTACTGGGGTTATAATTCCGAAGGACAGCAAAGCGTATTTAACTGGGGTAGATCCTGTTAATCCTGTCGAAAGTCTTGTTGCTTTGCGTGCTGTTAATCCTGTCTAATTTCTTGATTTTGTCAATTGGAGGCGTAGTTGAAAATCGAAAAAGCTGAGAGACTAAAACGACTCCCTCCTTATCTTTTCAGGGAGATCGATCGTCAGAAAGAAGAGGTCCGAGCCAAAGGAGTTGACCTCATAGATCTCGGGGTAGGGGACCCCGATCTTCCAACCCCGGGGCATATTATCGAGGCAGCAAATAGGGCAGCTTCAGACCCGGCAAATCATCAATACCCGTCATATACAGGGATGGATGATTTCAACGCTGCAGTGGCAAGATGGTACAAACGGCGTTTTAACGTGGACCTGGACTATGGCACAGAGGTCGTAACCCTGATCGGATCCAAGGAGGGGATTGCCCACATCCCCCTGGCCTTTGTAAATAACGGGGATGTTGCCCTTGTAGCCAGTCCCGGTTATCCGGTCTATCACATCGGGACACAGTTTGCCGGGGGAGAACCATACTTCATGGACTTGTTGAAGGATAACGGCTTTCTCCCTGATCTTGAAAGCATTCCTCCTGGGGTTGCCAACAAGGCAAAAATGATGTTTATTAACTATCCAAACAACCCCACAGCAGCAGTGGCTGACAAGAGTTTCTTCGAATCGGTCGTTGCGTTTGCCGAAAAGTACAATGTCATCGTCTGTCATGACGCGGCTTATTCGGAGATGACCTATGATGGTTATGAGCCCCCAAGTTTTCTTGAAGTTGATGGGGCTAAGTCCGTTGGCATCGAGTTTCATTCCCTTTCAAAAACGTACAACATGACAGGGTGGCGCATCGGGTTCGCGGTTGGCAGTTCGGATGTGATCGGCGGGTTGGGCCAGATAAAGAGCAATATCGATTCCGGAGCGTTTCAGGCGGTTCAGATCGCAGGGATTACGGCCCTCGAGGGAGACCAGACGTGCGTAGAGGAGATGAGGCAGACGTATCAGGAGCGTAGGGACATCTTGGTGGCCGGCCTTCGCTCAGCGGGCTTGTCAGTAGAAAAACCGAGTGCCACATTCTATTTATGGGTCGAGGTGCCGCAGGGTTACACGTCGGCAGGATTTGCCGGCCTGCTTCTGACAGAAGCTGGCATTGTGACCACACCAGGAAACGGATTTGGGGCAGCAGGTGAAGGGTATATCCGAATGGCCCTCACGGTTGACCGTGATCGAATCCGTGAAGCAGTAAAACGGATAAGCCGGTTAGGCCCGTTTGCCCATTAGTCCGTTAATAACAGACTTCGTGTTTTTTCTGGCAGAAAATGAATTCGAAGTACGAATTTCGTGCTTCGTATTTCCGGTTTATCCGGGTTAGGGGTTTGCGTTGCGAAACGATGGGTAATACACATACGGCCTACATAGGCATAGGATCTAACGTTGGGGATAAGGCCGACAATTGTCGCAAGGGGATTGCAGCAATTAGTGAGTGCGAAGGTTGCAAAGTTGAGGCCCAATCTCCCTTTTATGAGACTGACCCGGTTTACCTGGAATCTCAAGACTGGTTTATAAATGGTGTCATTAGGATTCGTACTGATCTTGAACCAGAAGCCCTTTTCGCACGGCTGAAGGCCATCGAACATACCATGGGACGTCGGTCTGGTGGCGCCAGGTTCGGTCCCAGGATCTTGGACCTGGACATTCTTTTCTACGATGATCGTATATTGAGTCCGGGACAGCTACAAATCCCACATCCGAATCTGCACGAAAGGCGGTTCGTCCTCAGGCCCCTTTGCGATATTGCCCCGGAACTTGTGCACCCTGTGATCGGACAGAACGTTAAATCACTTCTATCTGCCTTGAAAGACGGGGACAAGAAAGTTATACAGTACAGATGCGACTGTTAATATACGCCTTGTTGGTCTACCTTGGTTATCGAGCGTTCAAGGCGTGGACCTCTCCTGGAAAATCTATTGCCAGGCCTTCGGAACAGGAAGGGTTGACCGGGGTTGACGACGTGATGGTCAAGGATCCATTCTGTGAAACATACTTTCCTGAGAGAAAAGGAGTCAGGGGTGTCATAGAGGGAGAAACCTACTATTTTTGCAGTACCACATGCCGTGACAAATATCTTGAGTACGCCACCGCAGAAAAGCCTTCTGAGGAGTCGTAGATCAAATGATCAGTAAGACGCGATTCCTGAGCATTCTTTTTTTGTCGTGGGCCATGGGTGGGACCCTGTTGGTTTGCGTGCCCGCGCAGGCGGATATCTACCGGTATGTTGACAGTAACGGTGTCGTTCATTTTACAAATGCACCTACTGTTGCGGGACACAGTTATAGTATTTATATTCGTGAGACTGCCCGGACATATAGAGTAAACAGCCTCTATGACAGGTATATCTCGGCAGCGGCCCGCAAACACGGAATATCATCTTCCCTGATTAAGGCAGTGATAAAGGCAGAGTCCGATTTCAATCCCCGCGCTGTTTCAAAAAAAGGCGCATGCGGTCTAATGCAGCTCATGCCGGAAACCGCAAAGGACTTGGGTATTGTGGATCTGTTTGACCCCAAGGAAAACATCTTCGGAGGGACACGCTATCTAAAGAAGATGCTGACCCAGTTTAAAGAGCTGCCGCTGGCCCTGGCAGCATACAACGCGGGCCCCGGCAAGGTTAAATCCCGCAATGGCATACCGCAGATTCCAGAAACTATAACTTTTGTACGCAGGGTCATGAAGTATCGTGAACATTACTAGAAGCCATTTTAAAACCTCAGATCGCGTTTGAGGGCAAGGCGCCCCGCGAATTTATGACGGAGCGTACACGTCAGTACGTGAGTATTTCAATTCGCGGGACAACACAGCCATCGAGCGTTAGATGGGGTTTGAGAAGCCAAAAGCATAACGGAGGTATGTGCACCCTTGTCTGCAAAGCTTTGGAATTTTCCCAACCAGTTGACCATGTACAGGATTGCCAGCATTTCGTTGCTGGTTCTGCTACTTCTGTCTTCAAACAAGTTGTGCGCATTTCTGGCCGCTGTTGTTTTTTCAGCGGCATCTATTACAGACGTACTGGATGGCCTGTATGCGCGACGACACGGTCTTGAGTCAGCCTTCGGCAAGTTCCTGGATCCGTTGGCCGACAAGCTCCTCACTTCAGCTGCCTTGATCATGCTGATTCCCCACGGGCGGGTACCAGCCTGGATGGCCTTTCTTATTATTGGACGCGAAATAGCGGTGACAGGGCTGCGCGCGATCTTGTCTGAAAAAGGTGTGGTGATGGGTGCTGAGCAGCTGGGAAAGTACAAGACCGGCCTTCAGTCAGGGGCCATCATCCCTCTTCTTATTCACTACACCTATTTCAATATAGATTTTCATAGTGTAGGCAGGGTCGTTCTCTGGATGGCGCTCGTATTTACGATATGGTCAGGCGTCAAGTATTTTATGAAGTTCTGGGATCTCCTAAGCGCATAATGTATTGAAAAGATGGACATTAGCTGGTGTTTGGGCAGGGGGCAGGAGAGGATTTCTTGTTGACAAAGAAGCAAGAGATGGCTATTAGTAGCTTGCAACAT
>JBEQLC010000195.1:0-3890 GCA_040326175.1 Desulfobacteria bacterium
AGGAGCTCGATGATCTCATTCGAACCGTTGCCAACCACGATCTCATCGAAGGAAACTTTCAGCTTCTCAGCAAGGCGCTTCCTCAAGTGATAGTTGTTTCCATCTGGATAGCGATGAAGATTCCTTAGTGCATCCATTATCGCCTCTAGGGCCTTGGGGGACGGACCAATCGGGTTTTCATTGGATGCTAGTTTGATAGAATCGCTAATGCCATATTCACGCTCAAGTTCCTCGATCGGTTTTCCGGGCACATATGGCTTGAGCCCTGCAATATAGTCTGATACTTTCATAAGAATCACCTTGCCCTGATGGAACTGCCTACGTACTAAGTGTTGTTTCCAAAATCGCCCAGATGAAGCGCCCTATTAAATGGAGACTTCGCTTCTCAACGGCACATGCCCACATAGTGATCCCCCATCCTCTGCGACCTGTTACAGCGCCTATCTAAAGGGTACGTCGAACTTTATATACGGCTGCTGTATATCTGAACAGTCTGTCTTAATCAATACAATTTGTCCAAACCTACCGCCGCAACACCCTGAAATTGAAGCTCCCTGCACTCCCCACAAAACCCCTGTAGATCAGAACTGCCTTAACTTTTGGTAAAGCTTGAGGACTAATAGGGCAAGAGGGGATCCTTCTCAAAGGTCTCAAGGTAGTGAGAGCAAGAGCTATTCACCTATAATCAGTGTGGGAATTTGGGATAGAGGGAGTGGGGTATTATTACGATCTATAACTCATCTCAAGAATGTGGATCAGGGTTCAGCGCAAGTCGTAGATGCCGAGCTTGCCGGCGGCGCGGGACGGCGAAAAAGCGTAGCATACACGGCAGTATGTGAGCATTTTGAACCGACACGCAACGCAGCCATGGGGACTCAGACGCATTTTTGAGATGGGTTATAATATGTTTATCTATTGCAACGGGGAATTCAAAGGCACGATCTGATAATCTTCTTCAAAACAGACAGCCATTCCTGCTGATCCACACCTTACCACCGTTCCTTTGACCTTCACATTAATACGATTGTGACTTATAAGCTCCTTTAGCCTGTCAAGCGGAAGGATTAGATCTATATTGACCTTTGTTCCTTCAGGAAGTGCCTCTTCCGTACGGAAAAAGGCCCCACCTGCACATATATCACTGGTTGGCAGGTCAAATACCCTGTTTCCCTCACCTGAAACGGCCACTTCAAGCTTGGCAGGGACTTCAAACCTGAATCTCTCTAGTTTTCTTCTCTCTTTCATGTTCGTGATACTGCAGATTTGAGATACCGAAAATAATTGTAATTAACATATATTGGCACCACCTATAAGTCAATAAAGAAATAGTATGGTTTTGTTTCGTATTTTTCAGGCAAAGGGGGCTAGGCAGCTGGTACTAGAGACATGAATTGCAGGTAATAATTTCTCATTAGGTGCTATAGATTATTCGCAGCCCAGAGGGCAGCCTGCAAGCGGTTGGGAACATCAATCTTCTTGAAAATGTTATAGATGTGGGTCTTAACTGTGTGAGGGCTGATACAGAGTTTCTCGGCAATCTCCTCGTTTTTGGCCCCCACGGCAACCATGGCAAGTATCTCTGTCTCTCTTGGGGTAAGGCCAGTGGTATCTCTATTAGGAAAACTGCCTAGTCTTTTCTGTTTCAGGATGCATTTACACATTATTTCCCTGGATACCCATAATTCTCCATCAAGAATGGTATCAATACCCTTCGGGAACCTGTCCAGCGAGTCCTGCTCATAGAAGAAACCTCTTGCTCCTCGCACCAGCGCCTCCTGTTCAATACGCAAGCGAGGATCCACATTAAACAGCGCCACAAAGACTCGAGACAATAACTCTGGACCGCAGGCTTCAAGTTCTCCCAGAAGCCTTTCCAGGCTCTTTCCCTGGCAATCCAAAAGAACGAGGTTGGATTTCCCCTCTGAATCATCATCAACCATCTCCTGGATACTGTGGAGATCTTCGCCGGTCAGGCACTTCATTCCTGTCAGCTGATCCAAGAAAACGGCCATCAGCTCATTTTGCAGCTTTCCCGAACCAACGATGTAGATGAACCCATTGGTTGATGAATTGAGGCCTTCCTCATGTTTTGTGACATCTGAATTTGCCATTTAACTCAATACCGAATGACTTGGATGGGAATCCTTCTAACACAAAAGGAACCGAATTTCCACATATTTCTGTCTGTGGTCCTTGCAAACATGCCGATACTACTATATGTTATCCATCATGTTGTCCCTCGCCAAACAGGACGCGCCCGTCCCAGATTGGAGTTGGGAACACGGGGGTCGACGGCATCATGGAAAGTTATGAAGCCTACCCGCACTGAAGGTTGTTGAAGTTTCCTGCAGAAAGACCTGTCGACGGGCCCCTCGGTCCGAACATTTCGGCTATGAGTTCGCTGTCGAAAGCCTCAGGTTGTGCGCCGCAGGGGAAATGCGCTCGCTGCTGCAGTTCAACATTCCGGGAAAAGCCTTACGGGTCATAGAGCCTGCGCCAGACTGTTCAAATATCTGGCCGAAATTCTGAGACGTCATGAAACCAGTTCAAACCGGCATTGAAAGACTTCTTGCCGATCCACCCTCAATACTCGAGGGAAAACGCCTTGGGCTTCTGGCTAATCCGGCCTCGGTTGGGTGTCCCGAGGGGAATAGAGGATTTCGTCCCACACGCCTGCTCATCGCCAATCATTATCCTGACCAACTCGAGGCATTCTTTAGCCCGCAACATGGTTTTTTTGCCGAAAAACAAGCTGATATGGTCCCTTCCAAAGGCTTGGTTGACCCGCTGCTTGGGATACCGGTCTTCAGCCTTTACGGTGAAACCAGAGTACCCACCCAGACGATGCTCGACCTTATAGATATCCTGATCATTGACCTCCAGGATGTAGGGACACGCGTATACACCTTTATATCCACGATGGCGTCATGCCTACAGGCAGCCCGGGCCCATGACAAGCAGGTACTTGTCCTTGACCGTCCAAACCCTATCGGAGGAAACCGTATTGAAGGAAATTGCCTGAAGCCCGAATATACTTCTTTTGTAGGTATGTATCCAATCCCAATGCGCCATGGTCTCACCATTGGCGAACTTGCCCTCTTGTTCAACGCCCACTTCGGCATCGGCTGTGAACTAACTGTTATACCTATGGGAGGATGGAGACGGGAGATGCTTTTTCACGACACAGGCCTACCCTGGATACCACCCTCCCCCAACCTGCCCACTCCTACCTCTGCATTAGTCTATCCTGGCCAGGTCCTTTGGGAGGGAACCAACGTATCTGAGGGTCGAGGCACGACCCAACCCTTTGAGATCTTTGGCGCCCCTTTTTTTGATACAACTCGCCTTGAAGCTTCGATACCCAAAGACAGGCTCGCCGGGGTTCATCTCCGTGCCCTTGGCTTTGAACCTGCATCAGACAAATGGGCGAAAAGATTGTGTCATGGCTTTCAGCTTCACATTGTCGATGCTGGAACCTACCAGTCATACGGAACGACCCTAACCTTACTTCAAGCGGTGATTTCTTCATACCCGGAGATGTTTCAGTGGAAGGCGCCCCCCTATGAATACGAATTTGAAAAGCTTCCCTTTGACATTATTACAGGAGATCCCTTAATCCGAAAGGCTATGGAAGGGATGGATCCCCTGCATGACCTGGAGGAGACTTGGGCTGAAGAACTGAAATGCTTTGAAGAAATCCGTAAGCCTTTTCTGCTTTATGAGTAATCAAAGAGTGCTGGCTTCGAACAGTTAACAGATGTCTACCAGCAGTTTGTCCTAGTACCAAAATAGAGACCTTTGAAAAACGTTCAGTTTTGTTCAAGTTCAAGGGCAATTCCACATAACAGTGGAATTGGACAGCCGTCAGGCTGCCCGCAAGGGCGATCCCG
>JBEQLC010000196.1:0-3882 GCA_040326175.1 Desulfobacteria bacterium
CGTCATAATCCCCAAGGACGCAAATTGGGTAAAGCAGTTCAAGTTTTCGAAGGCTTTCATACTCTTTGCGGCCTGCTTAACCCTTCTTTGCGTTACCGCAATTCCTTACATGGTCTATGATTATTGCAGGCTGAAGCATACGTTACCCTCCGTGGATGTCCTTGAGCGTCAAGTCACAGACCAGCGGGCCCAGATTCAAGCATTTTCAAAAGAGATCGACACTCTCAAATCGGATATGGTGGCATTACGAGAGTTCGAGGAGAAGATACGGGTAGTCGCCAATATTGGGCCTCATGCCGGCCAGGACGCAGTTTTTGGCATTGGCGGATCCATGCCTGAGGATTTGAATGCCAGCCTCCCGCTGACTGAAAAACACGACAGTCTGATTCGGGAAATGCACGACCAGGTGGAACATCTCCATGAGGCCTCAGTCATCCAAAAAGAGGCTTTTGGGGAGCTTTGTGAATATCTTCAGAGCCAAAAATCCTTGCTGGCATCAACGCCGACTATAAAGCCAACCACTGGATGGACCTCCTCGCGTTTTGGCTATCGGATATCCCCCTTCACCGACAAGAAAGAATTTCACCAGGGGATCGATATTGCCACGAGGAGGGATACCCCAATTGTTGCCCCTGCCGACGGCACTGTGACATTCGCTGGCAAGAAAGGGCGTTTGGGCAAGTACATGGTTATTAACCACGGAAACGGGGTGTTGACACGCTATGGTCATCTGAATAAGTGTCTCGTGAAACGGGGCACGTCTGTCAAACGTGGAGACAAGGTTGCCCTGGTAGGAAACACGGGTCGAACCACAGCACCACATTTACATTACGAAGTCCATCTGAACGGCCTCCCTGTGAACCCCAAGAAGTATATCCTGGATTAGTTCCCTATCCATTAAGAGCCCGTAAACGGCATCTCATCCAACTATTCTACAGTTGATAAACTAGAAGCCACCTCAAAAATCTGGATCAGGTTCGAGAGCAAGGCACAGGTCGGCAAGAAAGCGGAGCATACACGTGAGTATGTGAGCATTTTGAGCCGACCTGTAACACCGCTATCGGGCCTCAGACGGGTTTTTGAGATGGCTTCTGGAGTCTTTTTGTGAGCGTGGCTATACTTATAGGCCAGTGGCAATAGGCAGCGTGAAACAGAAACCTGCCCTTTGTCTCTATCCTCTTGCCCATGGTCTTAAAGGTGCAGGGCACAGATCGAAACCCTCGGGAACCCGCCCCAGGCGTGCTCATCGAGAAAGGGGGGATGCATGCATAGAAACTTGTTAGCCTATCGATTCTCTGGTATAGTTTTTCATTAAGAACTGGGCGAACCAGTTTGGACTCAAGGGTGAGGTAGATTTTCGTATCATGATCGGAAATGTATTGAAGACGATAGCCGATTCAGGGATAAAAATGAGGAAGGCACCTGGGTCCCGGTAATTCTTGGACGGACAGCAGCATAAACCCGCTTAACTTTTTATCCCTTCTCCTTGGAGTTGATCATAGCCTGTCTCGTGGGCCTCTCCAAATGCAACCTGCCTTTGAACAGCTGAATGTCAACATATCCTTTTGATATTGTAACAATTGTCAAATTTATGATAATGGCAAGGTATCTTGAATGGGCGCCCAGAATACCCAAGTAAAGATAATGGGAAGAACCCTGTAGTTTTTTTGTCCTGAGAAGGAAACACCACATTTTGTGTCCAGTGAGCATCTTGCTGCGAACCCATCCCTTCATCCAACATTGCTTCTTATGCAAGGAACCTGAAACTCAAGGGGAAATATGAAGGAGTTGCTGGCCGACAAGAAGTACGTCCATCACTTAGGTACATATGCCTTTTGGGCAGGTGAGGCTGGAAACATTGAATATGCTACGTGTTCGTTATCCTTGAAGAGTCAAAATTTGTTATTGCTGAGGGGGCAAGCCTGGAAGCTTGGAGACGTGCTGGGCTTAGGAAGAGAAGAGGAGAAGCGGGAGACAACAGATAGTATGGAGGAGATTCAAAAGGAACTTGAAAGATATCCGATGTGGGACAAAACTAAATACTATTGCTCAGTCTATGATTATGTGATGTTGGGACTTTTATATTATTGTGAATCCTCAGAACCTGTCAACGAGGAGGGAGAAGACTATCGAACTGCACAGGAAATCCTAAGACATTATGGGGTCAAGCGAAGATTGCGGTCCATATCGTGATATCGTGAGTCAGGCTTTCTCTTGCTGACAAGCACCATATCAAGAAACTCCAACATAACGGACAAGCATGGAGTTATGCTTCGTCCGCTCACGGTACAAAATGACGCTTACACGGAGACTGCTGTTCATTTGGGGGAGACTAATTGAGGTTCCAATATGGTTTTGATATCGTAACATCCCCAGACGTGAGGTTATGGGAAGTAGTCTCTAATGACAGATTGAGGTGTAGGGTCAGATCGGGAGCTTCACTAACTTAGTCAGATTTGTTTTAATAAACATATGCGTATCCTCTTTAAATGGATGACCTGTAAATGTATCGCGCCGGTAATTGCAATGATTGTGTTCCTCATGCTTTCTGCAGCGATAACTGAAGGCGCTGAGTTTTCCCAATGGCTTGACTCGTTAAGAGAGGAAGCCGTGGCAAGGGGGATTTCAGAAAAGACTCTCGACAGGGCGCTTGCGGAGTTGGAGCCGATGCAGAGAGTCGTTGAACTTGACCGCAACCAACCCGAGTCGAAGATGACTTTCTGGCAGTACATGAAATTAATGGTGACTGATTCGCGGATTGCAAAGGGCCGTATGCTCCTGCAGGAACACCGCGACCTGCTTGAATCGGTAAAAGACCGTTACGGAGTGCAGCCCCGCTTTCTGGTGGCCATATGGGGTATGGAGACGAACTTCGGCTCATACCTGGGATCATTCCCGATTATTCAGGCCGTGGCAACCCTCGCGTACGATGAAAGGCGGAGTGAATTTTTTCGTGCCGAGCTCCTGAACGCACTTCAAATCCTGGACGAAGGGCATATTGATATATCTGAAATGCAGGGCTCATGGGCCGGAGCGATGGGACAGGTCCAGTTCATGCCTTCAACATTTATCAGCTTTGCCGTGGATGAAGACGGGGACGGCCGTCAAGATATATGGCGGAGCCTTCCCGACGTCTTTGCTTCGGCTGCGAATTTCCTCTCCAGTTACGGGTGGAACGACGAGTACACCTGGGGCAGAAAGGTAAAGGTCCCCCGGGACATGCCCCAGTCATTATACGGGATGAACATTGAAAAACCGCTCAGTGAATGGCAGGCATCAGGAGTACGGCGTATGAACGGCGATGACCTCCCGAAAGTAAACATCACCGCCTCTCTCATTCAACCGGCAGGAGAAAAGGGACCTTCGTATCTCTTATATCAGAACTATCGGGCAATAATGCGCTGGAACCGCTCCCATTTCTATGCCCTTGCCGTATGCCGCCTGGCGGACAGGCTGGCAGGAAAGGGAACCTGATAAGCCGACTTACCAATGTCAGTCCAGCGAATGTGGAAGGGGGTTTGTCTATATCGGAAAAGATTCTTAAATTGATACGGCCAGTATCAATCGCAAATCAGGCAAAATCCACAATAATGCCATAGTATCCTGAAAATCGAACCGCTGAAATCCCCCACGATCTGAATGCCCAATCTTAAGTTAGCCCAAAAAACTCACGATTTGCTGTATTATCTTGAAAATCCCAAGATTTATGATAGTGGGAAGTTATATTGCAGGATCCTCGGCTTCAAATATCCAAGGTAGTGGCAGGTTATCTCTAGTCCAAGGGATTCCGAATATCCACCCAAATATTGTGCATGGTGATCGAGCGGGGCAGATTCAGAGGTAATAGCTGATTGTGGCATAAGCTTCATGTGGTGACAATCC
>JBEQLC010000197.1:0-3864 GCA_040326175.1 Desulfobacteria bacterium
CCAATGACCAAAACACAAAACAGGTTTGGTCCGCCGGAGGCGGATTATTTCTTTGATATTTGTGATTTGTGATTTGTGATTTGTGATTTGTGATTTTTAGTCACTTCTATCCTCACAGCCGCATCGGCATAACCACCGAAAAGAAGCCCTCGTCTTCTTCACCAGCGATTATGCATGCGCTTGATTCATCGATCATCTTTGCCGATATGACCTTGCTCGTCATAACTGCCAGAATCTCCATAAAATAGCGTGGATTAAAGGCGATAGTCATCTCTTCACCCTGGTAGGTTACGGGAATCTCCTCCCTGGCGTCGCCTATCTCTGGATTGTTGGAAATGATTTCCATATGTTCTGGATTTATCTTACAGCGTATACCGCGGTACCGATCAGTTGAGATAATGGACATGCGTCGTAGCATTTCCATGAATCTCGGACGATCAACCTCCAGTACCCTCTCACAATTTTTCGGTACCACTGTGTCATAATCTGGGAAGTCGCCATCGATGAGCCTCATAATCAAGGTGGATTCACCTTGTCTGAAGATGGCAGTATTTTCTTGAAAGGCCACCTGCACCTGCTCGCTTTCTTCTAGAAGCCGACTCAGTTCCAGCATTCCCTTTCTGGGAATGATAATACCCTTGTCAAAAGCGAATTTGGTCACCTCTGGAAGTGGCTTTTGGATGAAGGCGAGTCGATGACCGTCGGTGGCCACCAATTTTAGGCAGACGGGATCCTCGGTCTCCACTTTTTCAAAATATATTCCAGAGAGATTGTATCGTGTCTCCTCCGTGGAAACAGCAAAGATCGTCTTGTCTATCATTTCCTTCAGTAGGGGCGCTTCCATCTCAACCCACTCTACATCCTCATATTTCATCACTTGAGGGAACTCATCCGCTGGAAGTCCCACGAGATTATACTCTGTAGTTCCACTGGAGATATTTACCCACTGGTTTTCTTTCTCAGTGATGCGGAGTTCAGGAAATGGAAGTTCTTTAACGATCTCATAGAATTTTCGTGCCTGGATAGTAACCGCTCCTTCTTTTGTGACCTTGGCTTCGTGTCTTCCGGTAAAACTGACCTCCAGATTGGTTGCGGTTAGATGCAGTTGTTGCTCTTTTGCTTCTAAAAGCACATTGGAAAGAACCGGCATTGAGCTGCGTTTCTCTGCAACAGACTGGGATTTCTGTAAACCTCTGAGAAGATCATCTCGTTGAATGGTGAGTTCCATTACCCCTCCTTATTACAGGCTTTGATTATTTATATTAAAGTATTGGTAAAGATAATATTAAACATAAGGCCTGTACATTTGTAAATAACAACTCTAGTCCTTTGATTTTCCTGTTACTTCTTCCTTATAATCTTCCAATAGTTTCTTTTCAATCTCAACGATTCGTTCAGCAAATACTCTATTTCTTCTTATCTCAGCACGTACCTTGCGACAGGCATAAATAACTGTGGAATGATCCCGACCGCCAAAGGAGTCCCCAATGGCAGCGTAGGTTGACCCAGTCAGCTTTCTGCTAAGGTACATCCCGGCTTGGCGAGCAATTACCAGGGGCCGGGCTTTGGTTGCTCCTGGGAGCGCTTCCAAGGATACACCATAGGCAGCACACACTTCCTTTTGGATGGCTTGCATGGAAAGTCTTTTCGGTCTAGGAGTGGTGTTTCCATGGATGGCAAAGGATCTCTCTTTCAGGCTCGGAAGACTGCCCTCCTTTTCAACAATCTCTTGCAACTTTTCTACAAAGTCCTTGATCTCGTGAAAATTAAGAGGCCCATGTTCTGCAAGATACCGGCAGATCTCTTTAGATGCCGGCATCTTACTTGCGCCGAGGAAGGTTTCGATTACTTGGTAGCAACCGTCAATATCCGGCTCTTGAATGCGTGCTATCAATCCCCAGCCTAACCGAGAGCGAAGGCCCAGGGAGAGATCGGGGACCTGGTGAGGAAGGCGAGTGGCAGTAAACACCATTCTTGTCCCCACGTCGTAGCACCAATTAAATATTTCTCTGAGATGTTGCTGGAAATTTCCCTCAGGAGGCACTTGATGGACATCATCCACCAACAGAACCTTGAGACCGCCCAGGCTCTGCCAGAGTGCTTCGTATGGGGAAGGCGGTATGGAGGGACCGAAGACAAGGAGATTTCGACAACTGAGATAGGCGACACTGCCGTCATTGTTGGCCTGCCAATCATTGCCGATAGCGTGGAGAAGATGAGTCTTGCCTAGTCCCGGAGGCCCTTCAATAAACAGAGGATTGAAGGCGGCATTAGCGTCCTGACAGACATCCTTGGCTGCAGCAAAGGCAAAGCGGTTAAAGGGAGCTAATACGTAGTTCTCAAAGGTCTGCGAGGTCTGGAAGGTTGTCGCAAGTGGTACATTGCCTATGAATGGGCGCTGGGCTTTGGAGGACTTACCCTGACCATCGGGCTTTTGCAGGAGAAGCCGGACACCGCTATCTATCATGCGGCAGGATGATTGCATGAGTGCAAGGTAATGTTCCTCAATCCAGTAATAATGGAATCGGCTGGGGGCCTGTAAGACAAGGTGGCCGCTTTGCAGGGTAGTAACCTTAAGAGGCTCTATCCATTGCTGGAACTGCTCAGCGGTCAGAGTCTGTTTCAAAACCCTGCGTGCCTCGGGCCACAGGGAGTCCATGGGCAAACCTCGCTTCCAAACCGGCTTCGCCTGCTGTGGCGAAAGCTGCCGAGGGAGATATCCATCCTAACGGGATTGGTGTCGTGACCTATATCCTTATAAACTCATTGATTTCTCTATGGGAATCTGTTTGTTACTATAGAGAAAAACAGTTCAAAATTCAACGGATTTTTTACCTTAGAGAATCGCATCTTCCGAGGCGGACTTCATTTTTTGTCTTGACAAAAAGATGAAGCTGAAATAAACCTTCTGATAAACAATGTGAAAAAATGTTTTTTCTCGAGGTGGCTTAGTCACCAATCCCCCAAAAGCGTTATTTGGTCTCCGTTCGCACCATTTTACGCTTATCAAAGACATCCTGGCGTCTTTAAACCTAGCTATGTGAGTTTTTTGCCGAAGCGCTGAACAGAGACATAGTATAGGAAGCTATCAGTATGTGCGGGCGATAGTTATTTTTTTGCCTTCTAACTTACCATTCCCGACAAGTTCCAGGCAGTGGAAAATGTTGCACTTCCGGGGCCTGGATTCAGCGAAGGTAATTATTGCAGTCCTTGATGGACGAAATGCCTGAGGTTTTGAAGATAGACTTGTTCTGGAAAAATATAGTCCGAAGGAGGTGATGACGGCAGCGATCATAATGACTACACCATAACACCTGTAAGAACATTCATATCAACCAAGGAGGTAAGGAGGTTCCAAATGGCTTATGATGCAGTAAAGATGGCAGACTGGCAGATCTCGGAAGCGGCTGAGAAGAATATGCCTACCCCCGATGAATGGCGGGAAAAGCTGGCCCTGGAGAAGGACGAAGTCATCCCTATGGGAAGGTTGTGCCGCTTGGACTTCATGAAGATCATCGATCGCCTCAAGGATAAGCCGGACGGCAAGTACATTGAGGTGACCGCCATTACTCCCACGCCTTTGGGCGAAGGAAAGAGCACCACTTCCTGCGGTCTGATGGAAGGTCTTGGAAAGCGCGGCGTCAACGTCGGCGGTTGCCTGCGACAGCCCTCAGGTGGGCCCACCATGAACATCAAGGGAACCGCGGCCGGCGGCGGCAATTCCCTGCTGATTCCCATGACCGAGTTTTCCATGGGTCTCACCGGCGACATCAACGACATCATGAACGCCCACAACCTGGCCATGGTCGCCCTGACCGCCAGGATGCAGCATGAGCGTAACTACAACGATGAACAGCTTGCGCG
>JBEQLC010000198.1:0-3861 GCA_040326175.1 Desulfobacteria bacterium
CTGATTCAAAAAGGGATGCCCCCTAACAGCTTAGAAGATTGCTGCAAACGGAACATACTTATGAGAATTACTATAAAGGACAGGGCAGAAGGGAGTTACGTAAGAATTATCTGTGTTCCTTTTCGGAAAGCGCTGCCGCTTTGCTAAGGTTTGTCAGAAAAAAGGTCTTGGTGATCGGTGGGAGGAATCGTTAATCGGGGAACACCCTTGCGCGTGTGGCTAGAATACGGGTGTTTCCGCCTCACGCGCAAGGTCTTCAAACCGGGTGCAGTGTTCCAAGAAAGTGAGCTTCACCGTACCGATAGGGCCGTTTCGCTGTTTGGCCAAATGAACCTCTGCAATCCCCCTATTGGGATTGTCTGGTTCCGTGTTGTACACCTCGTCACGATAGATGAACATAATAACATCGGCGTCCTGCTCGATCGCACCGGACTCACGAAGGTCGGAGAGAACCGGTCGCTTGTTGCTTCTATCTTCCACCTTGCGGTTGAGCTGGGAAAGGGCGACAACGGGGATGTGTAACTCTTTTGCCAAGGCCTTAAGCGACCTGGAGATCTCAGAGATTTCCAATTCGCGCCGTTCTGCGGAAGCCCGCCCTCTCATCAACTGTAGATAGTCTATGATGACAAACCCCAGCCCTTTTTCCATTTTCATGCGACGTGCCTTGGCGCGTATCTCCAGGGCTGATATGGCTGCTGAGTCGTCGATGAAGACAGGCAAGTCATAGAGCGTTCCTGCTGCACGGTTGATACGGGCTAAGTCGCTCTCCTTCAGAAACCCGCCTCTCATTTTAGATGAGTCTACTCGAGCTTCTGAAGAAAGCAGACGTAATGATAGCTGCTCCTTGGACATCTCCAGAGAAAAAATGGCTGAAGGTATCCCAGTTGCGGCGGTGGCACTCTGCGTAATGTTGAGGGCAAGGGCGGTCTTGCCCATGCTGGGTCTGCCTGCAATTATTACAAGGTCTCCAGGCTGAAATCCGGAGGTTAGCTGGTCAAGTTCGTGATACCCCGTGGGAACACCGGTTACAAGGGTCTTGTTTTCATAGGCCTGTTCCACGGCTTTGTAAGTATCTGTGAGAATATCGGCAAGTGAATGAAAGGCTGGCTTCACCTTGTCCTCGGAGATCTCAAAGATAGAACGTTCGGCAAAATCGAGTATATCCTCCATGTCCCCCCGGTCTTCAAAACACCGGCTGGTGATGGAAGCTGCCCGCTCGATAAGACGCCTCAAGGTTGCCTTTTCATGAATGATTTTGGCGTAGTGGGCTGCGTTGGTCGCCATAGGGATCGTGTCGACCAGTTCAGATAGATAGGTGGCGCCCCCAACCGATTCGAGCTGACCCTGTTCTTTCAGTATATTGGTCACGGTAATCAGGTCGGCGGGTTCGCTTCGCTCGAAGAGATCCACCATAGCACTGAAGATCTTTTGGTGGACCTCACGGTAGAAGTCTTTCTCAGAAAGGATTTCCAGGACTTCGGGCAGTGTATTGTTATCTATCAGTATGGCACTCAGGATCGATTGTTCAGCCTCGATATTCTGAGGCGGAACCTTTTGCAGCCATGGATCTTTGTCGCTCATTGGGCTTCCTGTTCGGGAACCACTCTGACCGTGATCTCTGATGTGACGTCAGCATGCAGATGAATGGGCACGATATATGATCCCAGGGTCTTAATGGGTTCAGAGAGCATGACCATGCTCTTGTCTACTTCAAACCCCTGCGCTTTCAGTTGTTCGGCAATATCTCGTGCTGCGACCGAACCGTAAAGCCGATCCTCTTCAGATACCTTCCCGGCTATCGTGCAGACGGCTCCACGCATCTCTTCACTCAGCGCCTCAGCCTTGGTTTGTTCTCCGGCCAACTGTTTTTCGAGCCCTGAGCGCTGGCGCTCAAAAAGCTTGCGATTCTTGGCCGTGGCCATAATGGCCTTCTTCTTAGGAACCAGATAGTTTCTGGCATATCCTTTTGCCACATTAACCTCACTGCCGACAGTTCCGAGCGATGCGATTGTCTCTGTCAATATTACTTTCATGTTAGGACTCCACCTTTCTTGTACGTCTAAAATCGATCCATACGTCAAAGAAGCCCAGCGCAACCACGACCAGAAGTAAAAGCTGTTGGATAGCGATCAGGCCATAGAGAAGAATACGCAGTATTTTGGGGAACTGTTTCTTCTCAAAATAGAAAGATACAATGGCAATCCCCTGGAAAAAGTATACCATCATCATCACTATCAGGCCATTTATGCCGAGCATCTTTAGGCCTGGATGGCCAAACAAGAGCAAGACCCCTGATGCAATAGCGACCCAAACCAGATGCTCCGGGGACTTCCACTGGTTTAGCCTGCCAAAATCAGGACAGAAAAGCTCTTTGCTTCGCAAGACCAGACGGGCCAGAAGGAGATTGCTCCAAACCACAAAGAGCGTTGCGACAACCATGATGCCAGGGATGATGCGAAGCATAACATACAGGATCCCGTCCAATGACTGGGAGAGCATGTTGATTTTTTCCTCAGGTGCGTCCATCTCCCTATACACGGCGAGGGCTAGCTTCACACTCTTTTCCACATAATCTGATGCCAGTGCCCACGGGCTGGTTGTCGAAACCAGGGTGTACAGTGCCAATATCAGGGCGCCCATAGTTAAGACCCCGCCGGCCGTAAATCCTACTGTCTTTTCGACAGACAGGTTCATCTCGAATACCTCCGGCAGAATCAAACCCACAAGTCCCAGTTCAAACAGAAACGCTGCTGTGCCCAGGGAATTCAAGCCAACGAATGAGGTCACAATCAGACTAACTGCGACCAGAATCAACAGACCCGAGGAGCGACCCAGTTTCGATCGGTAGAAAAGGATCGGCAGCGGAACAAACAGACCAACGAACGGCCCCAACACCGTGAGGTGTAAGGCCGCCATGGATATGAGAGTTGTGACGGCTATGGCCACGATCACATCTTTGCGGGTTTGGCCGTGGGCGATATGGGTCAAAGCTTCTGCTCCCCTTGGTCATGATTAACGATTGATGATTGACGGGTTCTCAAAAAGTCGGATTCGGTGAGTCTGTCATTTCGACCGCAGGGAGAAATGTTGCATTTCCAGTAGGTTGTACAACAAAGATTTCTCCGTGGCCCGGTCCGAGTTCTTATATGGCACCGGCTATTATTCTCGTGTCGTGCCAGGGAGGGCGCTTTGTTCGAAATGACAAGTTGTTGAGACTTTTTACGGGTTCATCACGATTGACGAGTAAGAATTGAAAATCGTCAATCAACAAATCCCTCAATGAACAATCAGCAATCAGCAATCGTCAATAGACAATCGTCAATACTAATAATGGCTCAGGGCTGCTGCATAAGGCATCAGGGCAATGGTGCGTGCTCGTTTGATGGCCCTGGTTAACTCTCGCTGGTGCTTTGCGCAGTTGCCGGATACCCGCCTGGGGATGATCTTGCCGCGTTCTGTGGTAAAGAACCTGAGTGTTCTGGCATCCTTATAATCGATCGCAACCTTCGTATCTGCGCAGAATCGGCAAACCTTTCTCCTGCGGAACAATCGCCGTTTATGCTTGTGTCGTGTAGGTGGTCGTGTAGGTCGTGCCATCTTATTGTTCCTCCTGATTGCTGGTTGCTGCCGTCTTTTCAGGTGCTTCCGCTTCGTCTGCCGGAGTCTCTTCAGCGTCAGTTGCTTCTGATTCCGTCCCTTCTTCACCTTCACCTGTAGCTATCTCGGCGGGTTCGGATCTCGTTGCCTCTTCCGCTACTTCAGCAGGTTCCGGTGTCGCTGCCTCTTCCGCTACTTCAGCAGGTTCCGGTGTCGCCGCCTCTTCCGCTACTTCAGCAGGTTCCGGTGTCGCCGCCTCTTCCG
>JBEQLC010000199.1:0-3813 GCA_040326175.1 Desulfobacteria bacterium
TGATCCCTGTCTTGATTTCATGGCGTGCAGGATCTAAGACTTCTCCCCGCGCTATCGCCTCCACCTGATTACCCTTTAACCGCCTGACTTCAAAACATTTAAAGACCAACTTCTCGGTATCGTGAATGTACAGAAGTTCAGAGAGCCAGCTGACCATCAACTCGTCCAGAGCCTCAGCCTCCACCTCTATAACCCTCTCCTCTCTTTCCTCAACACTCTTGGGTGATACAAGGACGTCAAAGAGGCCCTCGGCAGCATTGACGAATAACTCCTCAATGCTGGCACCGTACGCCTTGAGCCCCAAGTCGGCTGTATGCTCTATAAACTCGTACTTCTTTGACACATCACGTATCCTTCCGTCCCATTCTAGACCCTCAGCACACTTCTACCTATTACGACAACACAACTATTAATAGCATGACGAAATCAAACCGGTCAACCTGTTGAAGCCCGCATAATTGTGTTGACTTCTCTGTTTTCTATGCGTTAAGCGTTCTTTGTCCCATCAAAATCATGGGTTTATAAGAGGCGTTACCAATATGATCAAACTCGTTAGGGGTTTCAAGGATATTCTTCCGGCGGACACTGCACTCTGGCAGCATGTTGAAGGATTGGCGCGAGAGCTGCTTGAAGATTTCGGTTTTTACGAACTCCGCATCCCACTACTCGAGCAAACCGAGCTCTTTTCACGCAGCATCGGGGCCGGCACCGACATTGTGGAGAAAGAGATGTACACCTTCACCGACCGTGGCGGAGCTTCACTTACGCTGCGGCCCGAGGCCACTGCCTCGGTAGTCAGGGCCTATGTTGAGCACCGGCTGTATGCAAAAGATCCGGTGTGGAAGTTATACCATCGGCCCCATGTTCCGCAGGGAGCGTCCCCAGAAAGGGCGGTATAGACAATTTTATCAGATTAATGCAGAGGTCTTTGGAGTGGATGATCCCAGAACGGATGCCGAGCTTATACTCTTGTTAATGACATTCATGGGCCGCCTGGAGCTTCCTCACATCACGCTCCAGATCAACTCCCTCGGGTGCCCGGAGTGCCGTCCGCGTTTTAAGGATGCGCTAAAATCTTTTCTGACAAGTCACTCCGGGCAACTCTGTTCGGACTGCCTCAGAAGGCGGGATCAAAACCCCTTGCGTCTCTTCGACTGCAAGGTCCCATCCTGCAAGGAGACTATGCAAGATGCCCCCTCCGTCCTTGACCACCTTTGTGAGACATGCCGGGCGCATTTTGGAAGTGTGAAGGAATCCCTGGAAGGGTTTCAAGTACCTTACCAGATCAACCACGGCCTGGTTAGAGGACTGGACTATTACACACGGACGACATTCGAGGTTTTGGCCGAGTCTCTAGGTGCGCAGGACGCCGTGGCAGGTGGCGGACGTTATGACAGCCTTGTGAAGGCATTGGGGGGCCCTGAGCAGCCCGGGGTGGGGTTTGCCATAGGCCTGGATAGGTTGATGGAACTTCTTGCGGGCCGTGCTCAAGTTTTTGAGAAACGACCTCATGTATTTATTGCTGCCATTGGCAAGCGAGCGCAGAGTGTGGGCTTTCAATGGCTTCAGGATCTTCGACTTCAAAGGGTTAGAGCTGAGATCGATTTTGAAAATCGGAGCCTTAAGAGCCAGATGCGCCGGGCGGATAAACTCGGGGCATCATATGTCCTTATCGTGGGCGACCGTGAATTGGATGACGGGATTGCGGTGCTCAGAAATATGACAACCAAGGAACAAGAGAACATTCCTGTCGAGAATATTGTAAGATTTGTCGTTAATCGAATAAATACTACAGCAGTTGGAAGCAGCTAATGAAAACCGAAGAAGAGAAAATATTATTTGACTCACTTGGCGACATGAAACGCACCCATAACTGTTCGGAGTTGACAGCTAAAGACATTGGCAAAGAAGTGTTGTTGATGGGATGGGTTCAGCGCAGGCGTGACCATGGTGGTGTAATTTTTGTGGACCTTCGCGACCGCGAGGGTATTACCCAGGTGGTCTTCAACCCGAAGTTTAACAAAGAAACTCACCAAAAAGCCCATGTTATCCGAAACGAGTTCGTTCTGGCAGCTCGGGGAACAGTGGAACATCGGCCTGACGGGATGGTCAACCCCAAGATGAAGACGGGCGAGATTGACGTGATGGCCTCAGAACTATGGATTTTCAACATGTCCCGGACACCTCCCTTTGTTATAGAAGATAATACTCAGGTATCGGAAAGCCTCTCTCTGCAATACCGTTACCTTGATATGCGCCGTCCGGGGCTCCAGACTAGTCTTATGCTTCGACACAAGGCAGCCGCAGCCATTCGTTCCTATCTCAACAACCTTGGCTTTATAGATATCGAAACGCCGTTCCTTACAAGGAGTACACCAGAAGGCGCCCGTGACTATCTGGTGCCGAGCCGGGTCAATCCAGGCCAGTTCTATGCCCTTCCGCAGTCTCCGCAAATCTTCAAGCAGCTTCTCATGTTGGCCGGATTTGAAAAATATTACCAGATCGTACGCTGCTTTCGAGACGAAGATCTGCGCGCAGATAGACAACCGGAATTTACCCAGCTTGACATGGAGATGTCCTTTGTCACAGAAGAAGACGTGATGGCTGTCACCGAAGAGATGCTGGTCGCCGTTTTTAGAGAGGTTTTAGGGGTGGAGCTCCAGCCTCCGTTCAAGCGCCTGACATACGACGAGGCAACCGGCCGATTTGGGCTGGACAAGCCTGACCTTCGATTCGCTCTGGAACTAAAAGATGTATCCGACATCGTAGGCACCTCAGAATTCAACGCCTTTGCAGACGTAGTTAAGGCCGGTGGCCTGGTTAAGGCCTTAAACGCAAAGGGGTGTATCGGTTTTTCCCGGAAGGAGATCGACGACCTGACAGCATTGGTAGCTATCTATAAGGCCAAAGGCCTGGCCTGGATCAAGGTTCGACCTGATGCCTGGCAATCGCCGATTGCCAAGTTCTTTTCAGATTCGGAAAGGGAATCCTTACGCCAAAGGCTTGATATGGAGCCCGATGACCTGGTTTTCTTCGTAGCCGATCAACCAAAAGTGGTGAATGAGGCCTTGGGACAGCTTCGAAGCCACTTGGCTGAGAAACTGAAGCTGAT
Organism: Desulfobacteria bacterium; assembly: GCA_040326175.1. Classification (GTDB taxonomy): domain Bacteria; phylum Desulfobacterota; class Desulfobacteria; order Desulfobacterales. The sequence continues at coordinate 3,113 of JBEQLC010000199.1, forward strand.
CAAAGAGGGCACGTACGACTTTGTGTGGGTGACCCAGTTTCCGCTGGTGGAATATGACGAGGAGGAAAAACGGTATATAGCTATGCACCATCCCTTCACAGCTCCCCTTGAGGAGGACTTGAGTCGGCTATCCCAAGATCCACATACTGTTCGATCCAGGGCCTATGACCTTGTACTCAACGGAACTGAGATTGGCGGGGGAAGCATCCGCAACCATCAGCGCACGGTTCAGGAAAGAGTGTTTGAGGCCTTGAATATTGATCGTGACACCTATGAAAAGAAGTTTGGCTTTCTTTTAGAGGCCCTTGATTTTGGCGCCCCTCCTCACGGCGGCATTGCCCTTGGGTTCGACAGGCTGATCATGCTTATGGCCAAACAGACCTCCATCCGGGATGTGATAGCCTTTCCAAAGACCCAGAAGGCGGCCTGCCTCCTTACCGAAGCCCCTTGCGAGGCGTCTGCTGCACAGCTTGAGGAACTCTCCCTGAGGGTTCGGCCTGCGAAGAAATAACCTGAAGGTAAAGCCCCAAGCAGAGTCATGCATAAAGGCAGTTCGGTTGCCTATCAGACATAGAACTTGACAGGACGATCTTGTTAAGGTATACGAAAAGACGAGAAAGTAAGCGTGGTTATGTTACATTTTGCTTGCCTTACCCGGTCAACCTGACCCTTAGAGACTATCTGAGCCTGGAACTTCATAG
>JBEQLC010000019.1:0-13394 GCA_040326175.1 Desulfobacteria bacterium
CTGACATCCATGGGTGTCCGTGTTAATGCTGACACGCTCAAGATGCAGTTGGAATTGACCGACCAGCTTCATTTCCTCGAGTTCCCCTACCACCAGGCAATTATAAACGACGAGATCCCGCTCAGCATTGGTGGGGGCATTGGGCAATCCCGTACCCAAATGCTTCTTCTCAAAAAGGCGCACCTCGGAGAAGTTACTGTCGCCGTATGGCCAAGGGTGTTTAAGAAGATATGCGAGAAAAAGAACATCCATGTCCTGTAGTGAACACAGGTCTTAACGGTTCTGAAAACGGGGCGGCCATGTGTAAATTCTGCGGGGTTATAATGCCTTGATTGTATTGTAAATATCATGCCAGAATTGGCTTGATATGTGTTTTTGTCATGTAGCCGACTTATCGCATATTCTCATACCTGTCCCCAATTTCCGAATTGTTTATACCCTCCTGGTGGAATAACGCCCCCAGTCTATAGCAGACTCTCGCCTAAACCTAGTGCAAACCTCCTTCCCGTTTGGGTTTCCGTAAGGGTTTTTTCTGCAAGGAATTGGTATTTCACCTGCAAGAAATCGGGACTAATCTGTATGGAATGTTCGGAAATAGTTCTGATAAAATAATAAAAACAGTTGGTTGGAAATGATCTCACTGCATAAACAGAATGCCGGAGGAGGTCATATATGAAACAAACATACACCCACAGAATAGAAGCCATGCCCGGCCTGGAATTGCTCAAAGATTGTGAATGCTACAAGCCGAGATTAGGGTTCAGCTGTAAAGCAAAAGATGTTGGGCTCGACGCATATGTTGAGTGTCTGGAGATGTATTCGTCCACGTGCCCATTCTCGGTATCTTATGCCCATTCTTATTACTGTAAATGTCCCGCTCGTGTCTTCGTGGCCAAGGAATTGGAACAGTGACCCGCGAGATTACCTCCCTATTAACACCTGAGAATGGAGGTTTTGCCAATGTCACTACTCACAATGATCCAAAACGCCATTGCCTCATTATCACCAGTTGACGTTATCAATCTATCGGTCTGCGGCGTTGTGCTTTTAATTCTTCTTTTGCTTGCTCTGGAGTCCTCCCTATAGCATCCGGTTAGGGGGGGGTGAGGGACATGGGAGCAGCATTTGATTAATCAACGTTGCTACATATGCGGACAAAAGGGCGTCAGAATCCTGGACTATGTTGTGGGAAAGTGGTTCTGTCTATGCTGCTTCGAACAAGCAAATGAGATTTTTGAAGAACATTATGTGGATGGCAAGATGAAAAACAGAAAGTGGTCGAATTGGATACGCGCGGTGCTTGATATCAAGGACTGTTTCAAACACTCTGTGGCAGTACACTAAACTAATTTCCCTCAGAATCGTTCACTACTCCCAGCAGGCATAACACCTCCTTCCAATCAATCTATCCGTTGTCCCTGCCCGCAACAGAATCCCCTCCTTTCTGAATAGGTTTCCCTCAGTAATTTTCCCACAAGCAAATAGTGCTTTATCCATAAGAAACTGGTGTTGTCCTTTATCAAGTAGACGGTCAGTTTTCCGATAAAAGAACTGAAGGCGGCAGTTTCAACTGGTTTTAGTAAACATAGACAGTACCAAAGGGGGTCACAGATGGAACAGGCACACTTGGAGGAGATAGAAAAAATCATATATGGACTAAGACTGCCGAAGAATTCCGAATACTACAAGCCGGGCGTCGGGTTCAGCTGTAAAGCAAAAGATATTGGACTCGACGCATATGCCGAGTGTCTGGAGAAAGGGTCGTACAGGTGCCCATTTTCGCTGTCTTATGGTTATTCCAGTTACTGTAAATGTCCATCTCGGATCTATATCGCCAGGGAATTGAAGAAGTGACTTCATCTTTCGATCAAAGCCCTGATCGAGTCCGGCCACATAAGCCTGAAGGGTATTGCGTGATAAGCAGCGCTCTTTTGCAGTGACAAACCAGGTCAAGGAGGCCACACACCATGAAGCCAAATCCTATTCACAGGGAAGGTACCAAGAACGTCATGTGCTCTCACTATAGAGATTGCCTGGATCATGCCGCAAGGCGCTTCTGGCTGTTCTGGGATTGCTCCGAATGCACACACAAATCAGAACGAGAATCATTGGGCCACGGGCGATCTGGACATGATTCAGACCTTGACCCCGACCTCTCTTGGTTGACGTGGGAAGTAGAACATCGACATGTAAACTAGTTGATGGTTTACTCTATCAATAGTATTACAGCTATCCTCCGACCGGCATAACTTCCCCTTTCTATCCCACCTATTTGTAGTCCTTGCCTGGGATCCCCCCCTCTCTTTTTGTTTCTTTCTCACCTAACACTAACTAATTTGGCACGGGTCTTGCTAAACAACCGTTTAGGCTCATTCTGTAATACACGGCGCCCCTCCACAGGAATCTGTGTCATGCTCAAGGGCAAAAAACAGGTTGAAAGAGGAAGGCACTCCCGGTATTACACTTCAGACAAGATGGTGTAGAAACAAAGAATATGGTGAATCGTCAAAGAACTGACACAGTGCCAAAAGGGGTGTCAATCCAATGCCAGACAGCATACGAGGGAGTTGTGAGAGGGAAAAGCGACTTGGGGTCATGGCGAGATCGGTTATCAGTTCAAGGGGCCCCAGACCGGCACTTTTCTACGCCAGACTTGCGGGAGGGACTATACTGACATGAAAACGATCTTAGTACTGGATGATAATAAGAAGTTGCACCGTCTTGTAATCGACGGCTTGAAAGCTTTTGGGTCAGTGACAACGAGAAAGACCAAAGACCTTATTGTCAAGTCGGCCACTGACGGCATGGAGGCCGCTAGTGTTTTAAGCAGGTTCAAGGTCGATCTTATTGTGACGGACATCGAGGGGCCTGATTCGGACGGGTTTCAACTCATGGCTTACTTGAAGAAGAGCGGCCTCAGGGACATTCCAGTTATCGCGGTGACAACCGCCAGCTCCCCTGAAGTCATAACCATGCTGGAACAGGTAGGCGTTGCAGGTTATGTTAAAAAGCCATTTGTTCTTTTGGAACTGCTCGAAAAGATGCTGGATGTGTTTGACGAGAGTTCCAAGGCCCTCATGAGTGACTTCACTGTTCCGAATTTTCTGCAAGCACTTAAAATGGAAAAAAAGACATGCACTTTGAAGATCAATGCCAAAGGCAGGGTCGGACAACTGCATGTGGAAAACGGAGCACTGGTCGATGCTGAGACCGATACGTCGACAGGCGACCGTGCTGCCATCGAGATCCTGGGATGGGAGAATACAAAGTTAAAGGTTGAAGCACTGTCCAGCAACAAGAAGAGAATCGAGGGCACGATCATGCACCTTTTGATGCTGGCGGCCCACGCTGGAGAGAGAGAAACCGATGCCGCCCCCACCTCTGAATCGGTATTAGACGAGGTTGCCATGCTGGCTGCAGGCCGCCATGACAAGCAGGCACGGAATAAGCTGGCAGCGTTCATAAAGGCGAATATGCGAAACCACGAGGGATGGCTATGGTATTCACGCGTCGCCGACAAAATGGAAGCGATAGAGAAATCCCTGAACAATGCGAAGAAGATTGCCCCCAAGGATCCTGAAGTCCTTACCGAGATCCAAAAGATTGAACTTGCCAAGAAAGAGCTTAAAGGAAAGGAGTTCTCGCGTTGTCCGTTTTGCCGTGCGCCTTTGAATGTGAAGGTTCTTGAATGCCCGTATTGCCGGGCACTCCTGTCCATTGACAAAGAGTGGTTTAGTCCTGCAGACGATGCTAATCAAGAGATACTCCAAGAAGCAGTCGTCAGATACGCGAGCGTTGTCGCATGGGAAGCCAATCCCGATGCCTACTACTACTTAGGCCTTGCCTATCTCAATCTCCAGCAGTGGGAAAAAGGACTGGACCAGTTGAACAAGACTGTCGAGACTTTCCCGGACAATGAATACTACTCCGGCCAACTGCAGATGTTAATGAATCTCGTCACCACGAATGAAGATATATTCTCTCAAGGGACCGTGGAGAAAGAAATTGGATCCGATCTTACTCCGACAACCGTCGGGGGGCACGGCAAAAAGAAGATCCTTGTGGTGGAAAGCAGTCCTGCCATACGAAAGGCTATAGCTATCACCTTGTCCAGGCGAGGGCACGAAGTCATAGAGGCAGAGGACGGCCTTGAGGGTCTAAACTGCTTGGATAAGACAAGGCCTGACGTGATCCTTATGGATATTGTTCTGCCTAAACTAGATGCCAAAAGCGTACTTTCACTTATACGGGACAATCCCGGGCTTACGGATATTCCTGTTATCGTATTGACGAACAATAAGAGAGGGCTTTTCAAGTGGGGAAAAAAGAGATTGAACGGTACCACAGCATTCCTACACAAGCCATTTGATCTGTCGGAACTGATCGATACTACTGAGAAATATCTTGTTTGACATGACTATCATCTATGGGCCGGCAAGGTAACTCGGCTTACTGAAGACCTCAGGGCAAGGATTGGATGACCGTGGAAGAAACAGCATTTACATTGGACGAATCGGCGGAGCTGCTCTTTCAACAGATTGATGGGGTGGACTTTGGAAAGGATACGACTCTGGGCAAGGCCTTGAGTGAAGAAGAAAAGAGGCTGAATGATTGCCGGGGCCATCTGGGGGAACTTGTACACCTTTTGGGTACATGTCTTAAAGATGTCCAATTGGTAAAAGATGCGGAGGCGGGAAAGAAGTTCCTTGGCAAGTTCCTGGGGGTTCTGCGTAAAATCGGCATGATGCCAGATCACGACGGAAGGATCCTCATACGTTTTCGAGGACTCAAAACAGGCTCTGAGAGCTCGGAAAGGGTTGATTACGTTGTTTTATTCGGCAACATGGTCTTCGACATGGCCGCGGCTGCTTCCATGGTCAGGAACCTTGAGGACTTCTCAACCGATTTTCAGACACGATTGACCAATGGCTTTCAAGTGTTCTCGGAACACGGCATTAACAGCTTGTTTCTGCAGATACCGGACGAATCCCCGGCCACTACGAAAGCTATATGGATGGCGCTGGTCATCCTGTCCCAATGGGGTCAAGCCTTGAGCGCGGACTCTTCTGCGGCAGGTGAGGAGAATGGGTCTGGAGCATCCTTTTCGATGATCCAAGATGAACAGGATCAGCCCGACCTGAATTTGACCATCCTGGCCAAAACAAACCGTATGAAGCCTGAAACAATGAAGGCCTTGATCCAGAAGGTTGAGACTTGGATGCGCAGACCGGATCAGGAGGCAGCGGGAGAGCAGTTTTCAAACGTCTACAACGCCATCCTGGGTAACAAGGCGCTTCAAAAAAAGCTGGTGCGGCCCCCCATGGAGGTGAACAACATCAAGTGGCTGATGGTGGACAATGAATACGAGGTCGTTTCAAAGGAAAAGACCGATGTTGCCCGGCTAGTGATGGGCACGTATGGCGATTCCCCTCAAGATACGGCCCGTATTATGGGGAGCGTTTATGGGGATGATTATGAGGAGGTCGATTCTCAAAACCTTGGGGAGCGCCTTAGGCTGGCCTCGAACCTTCTGGCTTCTATTGAGGAGACTGATGATAGCCAACCGATGATGGAGGAGGTACTTGAGAACGTTGAAAAGCGGCTTGATGAAGTTTCCGACGACACCTATGACAGTATCGAGGTGGATGGTGGTGTCATCAAGGCCAAGCATGGTGAAACAGAGACGACGATAGGGAAGATTCACTCTGCACTGAAGGGTATGGTAGGCTTTTTCAAGGCACGATCAGCCGTCAACAAGAAGATGGAGAACTTGGCTGAGCGAGGCATAATTTTTGACGAGCAAGACTATAAGGTCATTGCAAAGGACTTTGAAATTTCAAAGGGTCAGGCAAGAGATCTCATCGAGACATTTCAGAACTGCTTTGACGAAGATGGCTCTTTTCTCAGGGACGCCTTTTCAAGAAACGTGTCCAAGTTTGCCAAGTATAGAAAGAAGATCTTCCAGTTCTTGTGGCACTACCTGCAACAGATGTCGAGCCGCGAGGATCGGGTAGCCCTTTTGAATTCGCTCCAGATGTTGATCCCCCACTTGAAACACCCTCAGGGCGTCCTTAAAGTCCTGCTTATGGATTTTTCCAAGGATCCCGACTCGGTTGCTGTTTCCGACCGGAGCGCCCTGGTGCTAATCACTTTGCTCATCAGCAATTATACCAAGGAACATCATCAAGACATCGAAATCACCCCTGAGGAGGTTATGGGGGTCAACAAAACCAAGGATTTGGACGCAAAGATGATCGCTGCCGTGTCCAAGGTAATAGATGGCAATCGGGAAAGATTTTTTCAGAAGTTCAGAACGGTTCACAGAAAACTTAATGAACTCCTGGTTCGCAGCCACTCCGGAGGTGAAACGGTATCTCTTCGCGATATCTTCCTACTGGAAAGAGAAGTTTACATATTCCTTTCCCTCGTATCGGGAAACACGGCTCGTGTTTTGATAAGAAGTGCAGCCGGGGTATACGGAGATCCGAGATCAGGGGTCTATCAATTCCACGAAAGCGAGCGCTTCATGCCGTCTCTCCTGCAACTGTTGAAAATAACGAGTCGAGGGCTGGGAAGAGTTGGTGAGAGAAAAGACCTGAGCCTCTTGCAAGGAATAAGAGACAGAGAAGGGGAGTTTTATGAAGCAATTGCTGAGACAGGACATGCTGAGCATCTCAAGAGGGCTATGGAGGTTGTAAAGGTATCCATGGAAAGAATTGATGCAACAGCATGAGGGAAAAAGGCAACTAACTTGGCAGGAGGTTAGAATTTAACAAAGAATAAGACCAAACATCATGGACGTCCCCAGATTCTCGCAGATTCTTAACAATATGCGGACATTTTAATGGAAAAGGCAGAGCCATAATCGGCTCTGCCTTTTGCCTTTCCACCAGAGGTGGTCCCTGCAACATTCTAGCCTATTCGTATCTGTTGAATGGGATAAGGCAACTGCTATTGTGATGAACCTTTTGTTTCACCTGGCTTAGTCTCAGGAGGCAAGGGGCTGGGCTTCATGTGAGAACGCCTTTCTTTCCTTCTTGCTTTCTTCTCTTCCCAAGCTCTCTGAGATTCTTCTTTACTGATAAATCCGTCTTTGTCGGCGTCCATCTTTTTGAAACGTTTTTCACATTTTGCCATGTGCTCCTGGTGGCTAATCTTGCCGTCATTGTTTGTATCCATGGCGTCAAAGTGTGCCTTTGCCCGAGTGTGGCGACGAGGACCCTCCTCTTCCCCTAAGGCATAGTTGCTTCCCAAAATTGTCACCGCACCTACCAAAATTAAAACCATTGTTCCTATCTTTTTCATGTTGGTCTCCTTTTATTCGGGTTGGTCACCCGTTAATTAATAAAGAATGTTATAGCCGGAGTTGAACATCGCCTTGTCCTTTCATGACTGGATATGGGCCTCATCGCTCATGACGAAACGGTCAGCGCGTATATCCCCTGACGGACCTGTGTGTTGAGTCTGTTTTTCTCCTGTCCTGGTTGCCACTGCCGGAGTTGCGGATGCTGCTTTGTCTCTCTACGCTCCCGTCCTTCCGGTAATTGCTGCCTTGGGCTTGCGGGCTGGACTTGTTCCGCGACTCCATGTAAGATTCTTCCTTATACCTTTGCTTCTTTTCTTCCGGCCCACCCTTGCCTTGATCTTCTGCTTGCACTTCCTCTTGTTTTACAGGCTGGGGCGACGGCCTCCTCTGTACTCTTTGTACCTCCTTTCTGGCGTAGCTTGGATCTTCTGTTCTCACTTCCTGTCGTCTTGCAGGCAGAGGTGATGACTTTCTCTGCACCTTTCTTACTTCCTTTCTGGCGTAGCTTTGGTCTTCTGCCCGTACCTTTTGCTGTCTCACGGACCGTGACTTTTGTTTCTCCTTTGTAGCCTGCATTCGATCCTCTGTTCGCAAGTCGGCCCTTTTCTTGTGCTCTCTCTCTTGGAATTCCCGTTCTGCCACGCGCCTATTAAGCTGATTCGTAGGGGCCAATCTATCCTTGGTTCTTGGCGAGCTGACACCGACCCTCCCTACAAGTCTGCTGCGCCTGACATCTGTAATGTTCTGGCGAACGGTTTTGTCTTTATTATCAACGTCTTGCTTTACAGCTAAGTGGCGCTGTTGAATCGTCTTATTGACTGGGCGGTGTGGCTCTGACCTCACACTAACATCTTTAAAATCATACCGTTCCCTCATGTTATTGTAGTTCTTGATAACCCTGTTGTTGAGAACAGGTGCTACACGATAATTCTTCACCAGGGTGGCATGATTTATGTTCCTTACCCTGGCCTTTCTGTAGTTTTTTGCTGTGTACAGGCTGTTCTGGTTGATTATAACAGCATGTTTGAAATATTTATATCTGTCTATATTTAGATTAGTTATATTGACGTTCTTGACAACGACTGCGCGCGGTCCCCAACGCCGGTAGCAATAATATGGCTCATAAGGGGCCAGGGGCACCCAGCCGATATAGCCGCCCGAGTGTATCCAGGCTACTCTTCCCGGATACCAAGCAAATCCGATCTCAAGGAGCGGGAGGCTGACTCCAACCCTGACGCGGGCCACGGGTGGCGCCCAATACCAGAAACCACGTAGGAAAACCCAGTTTCCATAGTGGTGGGTGACATACACAAATGGTTCATGAGGTATCCAGGTATTCTCTCCATAACATACCGTCCATCTACCTGATGTGAATGGCGCCCATCCCACGCTTACATAAACTGGACGCCAGAAATACCAGTACCCTCCATCGTAGTAAACCCTTTCCCACCTGCCATGCTCTTCCAGGACGTGTGCTTCATAACTTAGACTTGGAGGCAGGTATTTGGCTGATTCTTCACCCATGCGGTTCCTTGTCGCCCATAGATGCTCCCTGTCACGGTTCCAACTATCCCAGTCAGTGTCCACATCATCTTTCCCGGCAGTTACCTGCCAGCTGTCTGCGAGGATGGCCGGAGCGCCTGGAATGACTTCAAATCTCGTCTCTGAGGTGCCGTGAAAGAAATCCACCTTGCCTTTAAGGGCAATCACTTCTACTGATTCGTCGCCCACATACAAATCAAAGCTGGTTTTCTCCGGTGCCACCACATAGCCGAAGGGTGTTGTGGCCCTAATGATCGCATAGGAACCCTTATTGTGAAATCGCACTAACCCGGACGCTACATCAATCTCGGTTACATCGTCTTTCAGTACATTTAGCTGAATCTGTGTGTCACCATCTATCCTCACCCAGGTGTTGTTTGGCATGATGAATTCGGCTTTTGCTTTTTCATCGGAATGAAGGAGATCGTCTGTGTAAAATGGAGCATCCTTGACCGTGGCAACCCACTCCTTTTCATCAGGCACATATCGTAATAGCTGTCCCTCAACATGCGATATGCGCCCCACTAAGACTGTTACCTCTTCGTCTAGGTCGTCCGATAGTGGTTTCGCCTGTGGTGATGTGATGGGAAATACCATAATAAATAAAACAAATTGTAGCCAAAAAAGCTTCGTTATCTGTTTCATTTTGGTTTCTCCTCTCGTTTGTGAAAGTTCTATGTATATAGACGTGGTTGGGCCAGAAAATGTCTACAAAACCTCACTTTCTGATAGGTTTTTTCATATGTCTGAACGTGGTTGAGTCTCGCCCTTTCTGCTCGGGTCTCTTTTGGTATATTTTCCGTAAGAAACTGGTATTTTACACGCAAAGAATTGGTGTTGCCCTATATGGTATTCGATCAGATTTTGGATTAGAATATTTGCACAAAATCAAAATAACCTCGAAGCAGATACACAATACCAAAGGGGGTTCCATATGGAACAAGCACATATGCAGAGATTAGAACGACTCATCGAATACGATCCAGAGGGCTGTAGATGCCACGAGCAGGGGATTGCAAAACTCTGTAAAGCAAAGGATCTTGGACTCGAATTATTCGCAGAGTGTCTGGAGGAAGATCCGTCCGACTGCGCCTCCTCACTGACTCTTGAAGATTCACACTATTGTTACTGTCCGCTTCTTGTCTATATGGTTAATAAACTGAAGAAATAGCCCATAGCATTGGCTCACTTAACGGCTTATCAGGGTGAGGTTGCATCCCAGAAAGGGAGTGTATGGGGTCAGTGACGAAAAACCTTCTCTTCGGGGAGAGGAAAAATGTTTGAAGTTTCAGAAAAAGCAAAAGAGAAGGTGAAGGAGTTTCTGACAGGAAGAGAAGGGGCTTCTCCCATAAGAATCATGCCTTATTCTGGTGGATGAGGTAACCTTGCTCTGGCGATGGCTCTGGATGAGCCCCAGGAAGCAGATGAGGTTTTTCATAACGACGGGCTGATATTTGTGATAGACAGGCCGTTGTTTGAAATCGCCAAACCCATACGGATCGATTTTATAACGGAGGAACAGAAGCCGGAGTTTATCATTTCCTCGCCCCTTTTTGAGAACAATTGTTCCATTGCCGAGGATCCCGGGTCATGTCACGCCTCCTGTGGGGTGTCATAACTACCAGCCTTAAGCCGAGTTTGGTCTAAGATCTAACGCCGTGTTTTCATATCTGTAGATTCGTTTCACCCACCTCAAAATCCACAACATCATCACAATTTGTTACAACAAAAGCATAGAGCCGTTTTGAGCCTGGTAATTGTGTTTGAATTGTGTATAGGTACAGAAAGGGGTTCAGCGCAGGGGTGCGATCCCGGCGTTCATGTCTTTGCCGCAGGCCTGCGTGGACTCAAACTGACCAATATCCGACCTGAAAACCAATTTTACCCATTTCAGCTCAAAGCACTTTTGGGTAATTTTGTGCATAAGGCGCAAAACGCGCTGTATATGGTGACATGACGGATTGTGACTCACCAACGGTTTATGCCAGGCCCCTCATTCCCTTATTGTTGGCCCTCATGGCGGGAATTGTCGCGGGGCTTTACCTGCCCGACCTTTCCGGTGTTTTTCTCGCCATAGTCTTTGCCTTCCTGTTTTCCCTTCTCTTTGTCTGGAAGGGAAAAAAGCTTTGGCTGCTTCCCCTTTTTCTCTTCTTCACCCTTGGCTACTGGAGCCTGCAAAGCTGGGTCTCTCCAAGACTTTCGGAAAACCACGTGTCCCATTTTGTCGACGGCAGCCGCTGGCACATGATCGGTACGATAGATGACGACCCGGAGCGATTCCCTGACCGAACGCGTTTAATACTGAAAGCGGAGTCCCTGGCAAGGAGAGGCCTTTTTCGCAAGGTTACGGGTGCCGTAGGGGTGACAATCTGGGAGCCTGTACCCGGTCTGCGCTCAGGGGACAGGGTGGCGTGTTTCGCCCGGCTTAAAGAGATCCGAAACTTCAACAATCCTGGTGGTTTTGACTATCGTAGGTATCTGGCCTTTCGAGGTATACGTGCCTCTGCATCTGTATCCAGGGAAAGCCTTGTTATCAGGCTCCAGCCAGCAAGGAAGTGGCGGCTTGGTTACGCCATAGACCGGTCAAGGCAGGCCGTATCGAGTCTGATCGACAGGGCCACCTCAGAAGAGCCCGGAGAGGTCAAGGGGATCATCAAAGCACTCCTTATCGGGGATCGAAGCGGGGTCTCTCCGGAGATCAGGGATGTTTTCATTCGGACCGGAACCGCTCACCTTCTGGCCATTTCAGGACTCCACATCGGTATCATAGCAACCATCGCGTTTTTTTGTTTCCGGTTTATGCTCACACGATCCCAAAGGGTTGTTCTCGCTGCTTGGCCTACAAAAGGCGCTGCCCTGCTCAGCATTATGCCGGTTCTCTTTTACGGCTTCCTGGCCGGAATGTCTCCTTCCACCCAACGAGCGGTCATCATGGTGGCCGTCTTCCTGATGGCGTTGCTGTTGGAACGGGAGCGCGACACCATGAATACCCTGGCCTTGGCCGCTCTTGTGATCCTGGTCATAAACCCCACGGCCCTTTTTGAGATTTCTTTTCAGCTCTCATTCACTGCCGTATTCGCCATCCTCTATGTGATGGAGCACTTTCCCCTTGTCACCAAACTCAGGGGGGGCCCGCCGGCACTTTACAAAAGGCTGGTGCTTTTTCTGCTTGTAAGCACAGCTGCCATCCTGGGAACCGCCCCCATAACCTTGTACTATTTCAATCAAATGTCTCTCATCGGGATCCTGACCAATTGCTTAATGGTCCCTTTGATTGGATTTTTGGTCGTGCCGATGGGGTTGCTGTCTGTTTTATTTCTGCCGTTTAGTGCCACCATAGCGCTCTGGGTTATGAAGGGGGCGGCAGTAGTTCTGGAAGGGGGCTTGGGCGTGGGCATTTTCTTTTCAGAGTGGCCGTTTGTCGCTGTAAGGACCGTAACTCCCACCCTGATCGAAATTGCATTGTACTATGCCCTGGCATGGGCTCTCTTCAGTTGTCGGAAGAGCCGCCGGGCGAGACTGGTGCTGATCGGCCTTGCACTGTTTGTTGCGGCGGATGCGGGCTACTGGTTCAGCGTGCGGTTCGGCCGTCGTGAATTGATAATGACGCAGATTGATGTAGGGCAAGGGAATTGTACACTAATAGAACTTCCGGGAGGTACATGCGTGCTGGTAGACGGTGGGGGATTCTACAGGAATAGTTTTGATACAGGAGCTTGGGTTGTCGGGCCGTTCTTGTGGAGGCGAAAGATTGCCAGCGTCGACATCCTTGTCTTATCTCACCCCCACCCCGACCATTTGAACGGGCTGCTGTTTATTGCCAGACACTTCAATATCCGTGAGATATGGATGAACCAGGAATCGGCAGACACCGAGCCCTACCGGGATTTTATGCGGGTTCTGGAAGAGAAAGATATCCGTGTGCTTGCACCAAAAGACCTTGTCGTGTCGCGAATTATTAACGGGGTCCGCTTTGAGGCACTCTATCCTCCCGTGGATGTCTTGGAGCGGAAAGCCCAAGAGAGCCGGCGTACACCGAATAATAACTCTCTTGTCCTGAAGGTCACTTTTCGAGACGTATCATTTCTCCTGCCTGGAGATATTGAGGAAGAGGCAGAAAGAGAGCTTGCGTCGCTTGCATGCACAACACTCAGAAGTGACGTTCTTCTGGTCCCTCACCACGGAAGCCAGAGTTCAAGCACTTACAGATTTCTAAAATGCGTTAAGCCGGAGATAGGTATTGTATCGTCCGGATGGAGGAACAGATACGGAATGCCCAAGAAGAAGATTCTCAAACGTTACCAGACCCAGGGGTGTCATATATTTCGAACGGATCGCCAGGGCGCCATCACCATAACTACAGACGGCAGGCACCTGAATGTTACGCCCTTCCTCCCCCTTTCTTCTCCTTCCCCAGCGGTTCACGCAGACAGCCTTGATACACAGGTAGCTTTCCCGATAATATTAGGTACTTTTCCGGAAGAAAATAGGTAAATCTACTGGTATGTCCTTGAAGCCCAAGTGAATACTTTTGAACATGGAGTGG
>JBEQLC010000001.1:0-25672 GCA_040326175.1 Desulfobacteria bacterium
AACTGAAATGCCTAAAGTGAGCTAAAGTGTCTAAATAAAGTGCCTAAAGTGAACTAAAGTGCCTAAAGTTAAAAGAAGAAAAACAATGTCTGTAAAAAGCTAATAATTCCAAAAGAAGAGTGGATAGAATGCCTCAAGCTAAAGTAATAAACACAGGTTTTACAAGGGATTTCCTCAAGTTCTTAACTTTAGCTCACTTTAGGCACTTTAGGCATTCTAGCTCACTTGAATTTTGCCTGGTGGTCTGAGCAAAGCCGCATCATCATGACCTCCAGGGCCAGCCGCGGATTTGAGTTCCGGGAAATTGCGGCTTGTGCCGAGTTTACAACTTCTATCTTCCCCAACAGTTCACTGATTGATTGCCCCTTTGAGGCATGCTGTATCTTGTCCATTAAGTCCTTATTAATGATCCTTTCAGGTGAAACTTTGTACATAAGAGCATCCCTGAACCAGGTCATAAGCATGTCCAAGGCATCGGCTAACCTGTCTTTATCACCGGATAAGGTCTCGGCGAAGGCGAAAACAGGCTGAATCGACCTCGTCGAAAAGGATGAAACTTGCTCAAGGAGGCTGGAGCGCCAAACGGTCCACTCTTCTCCGTCTACTGACAGGGCCTTGCCCAGACTTCCCTTCGTCAACACAGCAAGTGTTGTTGCTGTTTCTATCTCCAGCCCGCGCAGATCCACAAGCACCTCAGCGACCTTGTCATACGGAATCGGCTTGAAAGCTACTTGCTGGCACCTGGAGACGATGGTGGGCAGAAGGTCCGTTGTCTGGGTTGCCGTGAGAATCAGCATAGTGTGTCTGGGCGGTTCTTCTAAGATCTTTAGAATAGCATTCGATGCTTGAAGGTTCATTGCCTGTGCGTCATTGATGATTACGATCCGTTTGTTTCCCTCAAGGGGCGCAAATCTGAGTTCCCTAGATACATCCCGGACTTGGTCGATCTTGATAAAGACACCGGCTGGTTTTACGGTGATCATGTCCGGGTGGGATCCAGAGATTATCTTGTGACATGAGAGACACTCTCCACAAGCCGACACGCCCGCAGGGCTCAAGCAGTTGAGGGCCATGCCCAGGGCTACAGCCGTTTTTCGTTTGCCGATTCCATCGATCCCTGTGAACAACAAGGAGTGAGGAATGCTCCCTTTTTGGAGCATTTGGGTCAAGAACCGGATGGGGCGATCCTGCCCAATGATAGATTCAAAGGTCATCCGCATCTGCCTTCTCTGTAAACCACCACTCGTCAGAAGCAGTCTTTAGAATTTCCTTTGCCAACGATTTACCAACACTGGTTTTCATTCGATGCACTACATGCGGAAGCCAGCCCTCCGGCCCATTATTGCCTGTATCATGCAAGGCTTTTAGTTCCAGTATTAGCGCTAACTGGTCTGCGTCGTGGGCAAGCTGGGCTTCCAGAGTCTTTGCCGCATTAAACTCTTCAATGAGATCACCCACCGCCTGACCAAAGGGAAGGTTCTCGGTCAGATCCGCAATAGCCTGGGATTCGTCCACCGAAAGGTATTTCTTTTGAACATAGTTGAGATCGCCCGTTCTGGCCTCTGTGAGGTCATGGATCAGGCACATCTGCAGCAGTTTGAGAGCGTTCGCTTCAGGGACGATTTGTGAGAAGACGAATCCGATGAAACTGGCAACGAAGCTATGGTCAGCTACTGACTCGCTACCAGATCCCAAGAAGTGAAACCCGGATCTGGGGATGTCTTTCAGAATCCTTGCCTCAAAGAGCAGATTTGCTATGGCTTTCATAATGTCTACCGTTTTTTGGAAAAGGTTTGTTAGTAATTATTTGACGTCCTTATTGCGTCATTTCTATGGCGATCAAGTAAAAGCTCAGGGCGCATGGCTCAAGACGCAGGGCGCTTGAGCCTGGTCGTTTTGACCGCAACGCTGTGAACATCCCCTAATACTCCGTTACAACCCGAGAGCCTTTTTCGTAAGGCCTACATTTATACAATTGGCGCTACGAAGGCAACCCGAAAATGACTTGACACCCTTATGTGCCTCATATAACTTTCGCTCAAAATTGCATATTTCGCAATATGTTCGAGAGGAGCGCCATGCCAGTCGGAACCAGCAGTGAAATCATCCAGATGATTCTTTACGCAGGCCCCATGGTGCGGTTTGTCCTGTTGCTTTTGTTGTTTTTCTCAGTAGTGTCCTGGGCCATCATCTTCGCAAAGCATTTCTCTATTAGGAAGGCACGCAAAGAATCGGCCCGGTTTCTTGATCTCTTCTGGAACAGCCGTGATCTTTCTGAGGCGTTTGCATCCTCAACGCGTCTCAAGAGCAGTCCCTTAGCGAAAGTGTTTTGTGTGGCTTATGTTGAGCTTAAAAAGGTCAATAGATCGCAATCATCCTCCACAGGTGATGAGGTGACAGGCCAGGCGTCGCTGAGTCAAAAGATGGTTGGGGTTGACAACGTTAAACGGGCGCTTCGACGGGCTGTGAACATGGAACTCACTGGACTGGGCAAGGCGCTCCCTTTTTTGGCAACGACCGGGAATACAACACCTTTCATAGGCCTTTTCGGCACTGTTTGGGGGATCATGAATGCCTTTACCGGAATTGGCTTGAAGGGTTCTGCAAACTTGGCCGTTGTGGCCCCGGGAATTTCAGAGGCTCTCATTGCCACGGCTGCGGGACTGGCTGCTGCAATACCGGCGGTTGTGGCATATAATTATTTCACAAATAAGGTTCGTATTCTGGAGTCGGAAATGCACAATTTTTCTGCTGACTTCTTGAATCTCATAGAACGTGATCTGATAAGGCGAGGGGGGGCATAGACTCATGGCTATGGAACGAGGCAACAGCCCTTTCATGTCGGATATCAACGTAACACCGCTGGTAGATGTGATGTTGGTACTCCTTATCATTTTCATGGTTACGGCTCCCATGATGATGCAGGGGGTCAATGTGTCACTACCTAAGACCACATCCAAGCCCCTTCCGTCAGAAAAGGAACATCTAATCATCACTGTCGACCGCAGCCAGCAGATCTATATCAATGATTATAAGGTAGGGCTGGAGGCCCTCCAGGCCAAACTGAAAAAGATCTATGAGGGCCGTTCCGATGAGAAGGTTTACCTCCGAGCTGACAAGGGGGTACCATACGGGGTCGTCGTGCGAGTTATGTCAGAGGTGAAGAACGCTGGCGTGGAAAGGCTGGGAATGGTCACCGAGCCTTTGAAAGAGACAACTAAGAGCCGATAGCATGAAGAACTGAACCCATGCCTGCCCGTACAGATGCTTTGGACCAAGACCGTGTCACAGTCCGAATCTGGGTCGGGATGACGGGCCTTTCCATACTGTGCCATGTCCTTTTCTTCTCGGGTGTTATCCTTCTGCCGCAGGTACGACTTGATAGAGACTACATACCTTCTTCAGTTGAGGTAGATTTGGTCAGCCACCCGCCAGCGGTATCCAGGTCACAGAGAGCCCCTTATCATGCACCCCTTCCCGCAAGGCCGGAGAAAACACCAAAAGCAGTGCAAGAACCTATTCAGGCCGTAAAGCCTGCAGAGGTATCTGAGCAGCCGGCGTCAATGGCCCCAAAGCCGCTGGAAGTCAAAAGGTCGCTCAAGAAAAAGACCTATGATGCATCGAAGGTGATCAAGAGTGCTATTGCAAGAATCGAGAAAGAAGCCCCCAAATCAAGGCCCCATTCCGTGCTTGAAGCCATTGGTAAGCTGGAACAGGAAGTCAAAAGTCAGGAAGGTGTGATAATCAGGGGAGGGTTGGCCTCAGGCGGAGCGAGTAAGAAGACGGTGGAACTTCTGGATATTTACAACGCAGAAATTTGGCACCGGATACAGAAAAACTGGGCTTTTTCCAATGAGATGGCCAGGGGCCGCACGGGCCTGGAAGCCACCATAATAGTGAAGATCATGAAGAGAGGCGAGATAAGGGATGTCTGGTTTGAAAAGAGGTCGGGCAACAGCTATTTTGACGATTCAGTCTTTAAGGCTGTGAAAAAAGCTGATCCACTGCCCCCGCTTCCTGAAGGATATCGCGGGCCTTTTTATGAGGTCGGTTTCAGATTCAACCTTTCTGAATTACAGAGGGGATTCTGATTTTTTGTGGAGCTGGTTTCAAAGCCCGTTTGTATATGATTATCAGGGATAATGGGCATAGCACTAAATGCTTCCTGGGCATTAATATTTTGGAGGGTTGAAAAAAGTTGAAGAGATCACATCTATCTGTACTTCTGGCACTTTTTGTCATACTGGTTGTCTGTTTAAACAGGCCTTGCCAGGCGAGGGTCTATATCGATATTAACGCCCCGTATCTGAGGAAAATCCCAACTGCCATCCCGATTTTCAAAGACATGAGCGGAGGGCAGCCCAACAGTCAGCTTGCTAAAACCCTTTCTGAACTCCTGACAGAATCAACAGACTTTACCGGTTTTTTCAAAATTCTAGATCGCGAAAGTTTTCTCGAAGACCCCCAAGAAGCTGGTCTAGTGCAGCGTGAAATAAATTTCAAGAACTGGACCGACGTCGGCGCCGAACTCCTAATAAAGTGCGGGTTCAAGTACAACGGGGACCTGCTTGAGATGGAACTGCGGCTGTTTGATGCCTTTGATGGCCGTCTAATTATGGGCAAACGATACACAGGTCGACAGGAGGACAAGAGGCGTATTATCCATCGGTTCTGTGATGAAATGATCCTTCGTCTGACGGGCCACCGCGGCATTTTCAGTAGTCAGATTGGGTTTGTGTCGACCACCACAGGGCCCAAGGAGATTTACATTGCAGATTTCGACGGATACAACCCAAGACGGTTTACAAACACCGGAACGATTACGCTGTTTCCTGCCTGGTCCTCAGATGGCAAGTGGCTGGCTTATACGGATTACAGGCATGGAAAACCGGATATTTTCATAAGACACATCAAGGAGAAGCGGGGCACGGTGGTCAGTCTCAAGGGATCGACAAGTATCACTCCGGCTTGGGTTCCAGGACAATTTGCACTGGCGGCATCTCTTTCCCATGAAGGCAACCCATCGATCTATCTGTTGAGTGGAAACGGGAAGGTCATGAGGAAATTGACACGACATTGGGGTATTGATGTTGCCCCTACATGGTCGCCTGATGGTAAAAAGTTTGCCTTTGTTTCAAACCGATCCGGATCTCCCCAGATTTACGTAAAGAACGTCGCAGGCGGCAATGCCCGCAGGCTTACCTATGAAGGACGCTACAATACCTCACCCCAGTGGTCACCCCGGGGCAATTTCATAGCTTACGTTGGTTTGAGCAAGGGTAACTTTGATATTTACCTTATAGGGGCGGAAGGACAGGGCCCAATTCAACTGACCCAGGATGCCGGGAATAATGAATCGCCAACGTGGTCTCCGGATGGGACTCTCATTGCCTTTAGCTCGACCAGAGAAGGGCCATCCAGGATCTATGTGATGAATGCTAATGGGACTGACCAGCGTCGCCTCTTGATCCTTAATGGTGAACAGACCAGCCCGAGTTGGTCGCCTAGGCTCACTGGTTACTGAAATCCCGAAGAGATTCCGGAATTTGGGCACTTGACTTTTTCCCGGGTTTCAAGTAACCAGCAGATTCCAGGAACCGAGATAGCTTTTGAACTGCTACAGCGAGTTTCAATATAAATCAGCTTCTGTGAGGCACACACTTTTGGGCAACAGCTTGTTGGTTCTTTAACTTTTGCTTCAGAGGAGGTAAGATTATGACAAAGAGGTTCTGGATAGGTTTGGCGTTTTTGTTGGTTATTCCGGGGCTCATATTTACAGCTTCCTGTGCCAAGAAACAGGTTAAGTCTGAGCCTGCGGTGACTGGGACGGAGGACGCTGGGGCAAAACGTCTGGAAGGGGACGCCCAAGCAACGGCCCTGGAAGAGGAGCGTTTGCGGGAGCAGCGTGCAGAGATGGCTGCGAGGCAAAAGTTCCAGAATGAAGATATCCACTTCGAATTTGATAAGTCAGGACTCTTGCCTGAGGCCAAGCGTATTCTTAGGGATAAGGCAAAATGGATGATGGCACACCCTGACGCCTCAGTCATTGTTGAAGGCCATTGTGATGAACGCGGGACCAATGAGTACAATATGGCCCTGGGCGATCGCCGTGCTAGTAGTACTAAAAGTTTTCTGGTTAATGTAGGGATTGCATCTCAACGCCTGACGACCATTAGTTATGGCGAGGAGAAACCTCTTGATCCAGCCAGCAATAATGAGGCATGGGACAAGAATAGACGAGCTCATTTTGTTTTAGAGTAGACTATTAGTAAAATCATCATCGGCTTTTCCGTTGATCTCTCAGGAAAAGGATCAGAGGAAAAGTCTCGCTTCAACTTTTTTCTCAAGAGAAGATACCTGACCCCTTTTATGCCAGGAGCAAAGATTCTAATCTCTCAAAGTGCCTGAACTTAGCCAATTTGCAAATTTCAAAGGGTCCAAAGGAATGAGCAAGAAGATAGGTGCATCGTGGATGGCCCTTGTAGTATTTGGGCTCATCTTATTGGGCGGCTGCGCCTTCCAGGACGATCTTGTAACGGTCAATGACCGAGTGATATCCTTGGAGCGGGAGAAGGCATCGCTTCGGTCTGAAGTTGAGCGTTATCAAGAAGAGCGGGCAAAGTCCGATCAGGACTCTCGCGACAGATATGCTGAGCTCCATGCGCTCGCAGATGACCTCAGAAACGAAATGGGACAATTTCGTGGAGAGTTGGAACAAAGCCAATATGGTGCCGGTAAGTTGGAGACCCGCTTACAGGGCCTGGAAGAGTCTCTTCAAAGCACCATAGATCGACTTGTCCGGATAGAACAATATCTGGGGATGGAGCCTTCAGAAAACCTTGTCGCTTCGGATGCAGACCAGGATGAACCTGAAAAGGGAGACGAGGGAGTAGGGGAAACCCCAGAAGCCCTCTATTCCATGGCCAAACAACGCTTTGACAGGGGTGAGTATGAGAATGCTCGAGAATTGTTTCGGTCCTTTTTGAAGCAGTATCCGAAGTCCGAAATGGCTGACAGTGCGCAGTTCTGGCTTGGCGAGATCTACTATCACGAGAAGTGGTACGAAAAGGCCATACTAGAATATCAAAAGGTGATTGAAGGCTACCCCAAGGGGAATAAGACCCCCAGCGCCCTGCTTAAGCAAGGTTTGGCCTTTCTTAATCTCGGTGACAACGCGAATGCGGGGCTTATCTTAAAGGAATTGATTCGAAAATTTCCGGATTCCAACGAGGCTAATGTCGCCAAGAACAAATTGAAGACATTAAAAGATTGACGGGGCCGGCACCTGGGTTTGAAACCAGCACTTACGGTTATCGGAATAGATCCTGGCCTAGCCGCAACAGGTTATGGGATAGTCCAAGGATCTGGTTCCCGGATTAGAGAATATACCTTCGGCACGATTCGAACTTCAAAGGCCGAGACCTTGCCTGACAGGCTGCAACAAATTTTTTCTGAGCTTTGTTCCGTCCTTAATTCCCAGAAACCCGACCTGATGGTCATCGAAGACATCTTTTCCGTCAAGCAATTCCCTAAATCGGGTATTACCCTCGGAAAGGTGTGCGGGGTAATACTGCTGGCGTGTTCTCAGTGCCGCATAGCGGTAATTGAGGTCCCTGTTCGGGAAGTCAAGCGAATACTGACCGGAAACGGCAATGCCACAAAGAGTCAGATGGAGAGGGCGGTCAGGCATCTCTTGAAGAGAGATACACCCATTACGCCGTCACACGCATCTGACGCCGTAGCCCTCGCCCTGGTGGGCATGTTCAGGCATGCATAGAAGCCATTTCAAAACCCCATCTAACGCTCGATGGCTGTGTTGAAAACCTGTTGTTTTGCTGCGCAAAACTTAAATCTAAGCGCCTAATCGCGCCCTTAAGTACTCGCTTCGCTTTGTACTTAAGGCCATCCCGCCAATGGCGGTCTGGCGGTTTATGCAAAATGCTCACATACTCCCGTGTATGCTGCGCTTTTTCATCGGCTTTCGCCTTGCCCTCGAACGCGATCTGAGGTTTTGCAATGGCTTCTAATTACCCTAACGTTGCATAAACAACACGCCTGGGGTATTGAGTATGCGATAATACCCACCAGTTGTAGCGGTTTTAAGGCCCAGGGATAACAGAGGCAGAAGATGATTGGATATTTGGAAGGCAAATTGCTAAAGAAGGATGAGGATCGAATCTTGCTGCTGAACAATCAAATTGGTTACGAAATACTTCTGCCTTTTTTTGTCAGAAAGACCTTTAATGCCAAAAAGACTGGAGACGAGGTTGCCCTGTACATCCACTATCACCAGACTGAGCGACAGCCTAAGCCGACGCTGATCGGTTTCAACTTAGAGGTGGAGAGGGAGTTCTTCCGTCACTTCATTTCGGTCGAAGATATAGGACCCATGAAGGCGGTTCAGGCCCTCTCAGTGCCGGTTCGCGATATTGCCAGGGCGATCGAATCGAGGGACTCGTCGTATCTTGAGCGATTGAAGGGGATAGGTAATAGGACAGCCCAGAAGATTCTGGCTACCCTGGAAGGTAAGGTGGCCAAGTTTGCCTTGATCCGTCAGGCCGAAGAGCCTACCGCGGCTCCCATTTCTGAAGATTTTGTTGATCAGGTGCAGGAAGTCCTTTCAAAACAGCTTGGCCATAAGGTAAGAGAGACCAGGGAGATGATAGCCGCAGCCTTAAGAAGAAACAGGAACATAGCCACAGCAGAGGAGCTGTTTGAAGAAGTCTATCGCGGAGAGACCTCCTGATGGGACAGGAGAACTCTTCAAAAGGTGCGGCTGATGACATCGCCCCTTCCACACTTTCTACGGGGTCAGTAGATATGGAGGAGAAATCAGAGTTTATTAGCCTCAGGCCAAAACGTCTGAAGGAATATGTCGGTCAGGCGAAGGTGGTGGAGACCCTCAAGATTGCCATCGAGGCGGCGCTTGGGCGGAAAGAGCCCCTGGATCACGTCCTGTTTCACGCCCCTCCCGGTTTGGGGAAGACGACCCTTGCCCATATTATTGCCGAGGAGATGGGTGTTAATATCACAGTAACCTCCGGGCCTGCCCTTGAAAAGGGGGGCGATCTCCTGGGTATACTCACTCATCTTGAAGAACGGGATGTGCTCTTTATCGACGAGATGCATCGTCTTCCCAGGATTGTTGAGGAGTTTCTTTATCCTGCCATGGAGGACTTTGCAGTCGATTTTATCTTTGACAAGGGAATTCATGCAAGGAGTCATCGTTATCGCCTGGAACAATTTGTCTTAGTCGGGGCCACGACGCGGGCAGGCTCGCTTTCGCCACCCCTTCGTGAACGCTTTGGGATATTCAGAACCCTTGATTTCTATTGTGATGAGGACTTGACTCAAATTGCCAAGCGTTCTGCCGCCCTGTTGGATATCAGCATCGACAACGATGGTGCTCAAGAGATTGCCTGCCGTTCACGGGGAACGCCTCGAATCGTGAATAGGCTGTTGAAGCGGGTACGGGATTTTGCCCAGGTGAGGGGAGATGGGATCATCCACAAGGCCACGGTTCAGGAGGCATTGGAACTCGAAGGAGTGGATGAAAAGGGACTGACATCCTTGGACAGGAAGTTTTTGAAAGCCATCATAGAGTTTTACAAAGGCGGTCCCGTAGGAATCGAGGCAATTGCAGCAACACTACAAGAAGAGGCTGATACCTTGGTGGATGTTGTGGAGCCGTATTTGTTGAAGATCGGATTCTTGACTCGCACCTCATCCGGCCGGAAGGTCTCAGAAGAAGCCTGCCGACATTTCGGTTTGCCAGTCCAGCCAGGGCTGTTTAAGTAACGGAGTAATGGAGTGTTGGAGTAATGGAGTATTGGGGTACTCCGACATGCTTCATTGCTCCGTGGCGTCTGTGAGAGATAAGAATCCCCATTATCAGGGCTGACTGTTGCTATGAGAAGAATCCCTGTTATTACTCTGCTTACCGATTTTGGCTTTCAGGATGAGTATGTAGGGGTGATGAAGGGAGTCATCCTCTCCATAAACCGAAACGTTCATATGGTTGACATTACCCATAACATTGCCAGACATGACATCAGGCAGGCAGCTATAGCCACAAGCGCGTCCTTTAAGTATTTTCCAAAAGGTTCCATTCACGTGATCGTGGTAGACCCCGGTGTTGGTGGAAAGAGGAAGATCATTTGTCTGAAAAAGGAAGGCCATTTCTTCGTGGCGCCCGACAATGGCGTCCTGACGATGGTCATACAGGACAAGAAAGTCGAGAAGATCTGTGCGATAACAAACTATAAGTATTTTCTGAAGCCGGTGAGTGACACATTTCACGGCCGTGACATATTGGCCCCGGTCGCAGCCCACCTGTCAAAGGGCTTGGATATGCTACGCTTGGGGCAGGAGGTTGAACTCAAGGACATAAATAGGATTGAGATCCCTGCACCACTTGTTTCTGCCGGAGATGAACTCGTTGGCACCGTGATATCGATTGATCATTTCGGGAATCTTGTCACAAATATCAGCCAGGCAGTCTTTGAAGGCTTTAAAGGTGATACGAGATCAAAAGGGGTTGTAGTCAGGCTGGGAAGGTTTAAGATTCGAGGGGTGTCAAAGTCTTATGAGCGAGTAAAGGCCGGCTCTCCTGTCGCCATCTTCGGAAGCCGCAAGCTTCTTGAGATTTCCTTGAACCAGGGAGATGCTCGTAGCCATTTCAAGGCCAGAGTCGGTCAGGCCGTAAAGGTGAAGCTTCCCGCCCTGAAGGGCGGGGGTTCGCTTCGCGGGCTTACGCGCCCGGTAAGGAAAATAGACATTTTCATATAGCTCCCCTTGACCCCGCCCTTCAGGACGGGGAAGCTTCACATATGTTGGACTGCCCTGAAAGCGTATTGAGTTTCCTGTGTAATGAAGTTCCGATCGGGTTTACGCTCACTTTGCGTTTAGATATCAAGATGCATTTCAAACATCTGCTCGGTTAACTGACGCCCCCACTGGTCGACATTGTGCTCTTCACAATGCCGAAATCCTGCACGTTCATAAAGAAGACGAGCTGCCTCCAGACCCTTGAAAGTCCATAGATACACTCTTTTGTAACCCGCACGTTTGCAGAATTCGATAGCCTCTCTGATCAGCACACCCCCGAGCCCGCGCCCTTGAAAGCTTGGAGCAACAATAAGCCACCGCAAGCGTGCGCCCTGCTGGCGCGTCTGTCGTCCGTCTACTGCCATGGAGCCTGCGAACCCCCCTGCTACAGTGGCCACCCAGAATCCATCCCGATTCTTCTCAAATTCACTGATGAACTCTGACAATTCTCTTCCAACCTGGGTTTCAAAGGAGACATCAAGATTCCAGTTTTCATAGTAATATGTTGCATGGAGATCAGTTATCTTCCCGACTACGCCCGGGAAATATCCGGTTAATTTCACGTCACTCAGTTTCGGATTTCTCATACGATCAATTGCCATCAGGTTGTGTGTTGGCAAGACTGGATGTTGGCACTGCCATTAACGTTACCATGGCCTTGGAGACAAGTCTTTCGTCTCCGCCTGATACACTTAACACCTCGGACTCTGACACGATAATTCTCTTGCCTTTATTGATCACTTTTGAACGGCAGACTATAATCTCTTCCGTGGCAGGCCTGAAGTAATTGATCTTGAATTCGATGGTCAAAATGCGAAAGTCATCTGTGACAGTTGTAAAGGCTGCATATCCCGCTGTATGATCTGCCATAGTGGCAATCACGCCTGCATGCACGAACCCATCCTGCTGCCTGTGATCCGGGCGAATCTTAAGGCTGGTATGAAACTTGCCGTATTCTACTACGTCGACTTGATAACCGCAGTAGGCGGGAAAGCCCTGAACAAAATCCCTCTTTAGGAACTCAGCCCATTCCTTATTCATTTATCCCCCTTATGCCGCCAAGATCCGATTATTCTGTATATTCAATGTGATGTGCCCATTCAGCTATTCGGGTCCTACACAGATATAAGGTACAATAAAGATCGTCAAGACAAAATAAGGCCTTGTGTCTTTACTATGCCACTAGTTTTCAATGCGTACTTTGCCCGCAATAATCGAGTGTTGCAATCACAGGAGTTTGTGCCATGGTGCAACGCGGGAGAAGGTTGTTGGGTGATTTGAGAAGAATAGACTGGATGCGAAAGAGCGTGGCAATTGGCCAAACCGGGATGATGCAGGGGGGTCGGAAAGAGAGTAGAATTGAGCAAAGGAGGATTACAATGAAGGCATTGAAAAAGATCGTAGCATTATGTTTGGTGATGTGTGTGGTTATGGCACTGGCCCTTCCCACATGGGCTGAGGAAGTAGAAAAGATCAATATTAATAAGGCAACTGTGGAGGAACTTGCGCATCTGAAAGGGGTAGGGCACCAATACGCCCAGCGTATTGTCCAGTATCGCGAAGAACACGGTCCCTTTACATCCGCTGAGGATATGATGAAGGTTCCGGGCATAGGTCCCAAGACTTGTGAGAAAAACAGGGATCTAATTACTGTAGAGTAATCTCTCGCCCCCCCCTCCCGGACAAATAGAACGTACAAAAGCAACAGAGAATCTTTCTTGACCGGTTCATAATTAAAGATCCCTGCGATCCCAATGGATCCCAATAAATCGGGATACATCGCGACAAGTCCGGAAGGGGTCAAGGCGAGCTATGCAAAGATGTTCAACTTCGTTGCCGGGCGTGTAAGCCCGTGAAGCGTCCCCCCGCCCTTCGGGGCGGGGGGACGCTTCATATTGACAAGGCCGGCCTTAGGGACCGGGTCCGTCTGCCGAACGTTGGTCCGGTTACAGTAGTGAGAGTATACGAGCAAGAGACACGCACGGTCTTTTTAATAATTACAGGTATAGGTGATAGGGCCTACCATCTTCGCAGGCATTCGATATTATATCCGAGTGCGCTAGAGTGGTTCTCAAAAATATGTTCCGTTTTGAACCATTATGAGCAACTGTCAGGCAGCATGCTCTTGTACTCCAATCATGTGGCTTCGCCTCATAGCTGTCGGCAAGTAGCAACCCTGGCTAACCACAGACCTTATTCCACCCACGCTTGATCCATCTGCAAACCCGCTACCCAGGGTATAGGGGCATTGCCGTGTGCCTATCCCGTAGAGTTCCGTGCATGTTGCCTCCAACGAGCGAAGGCGGGGATTGACCTGGTTCAAAAAGAGATGCCCCTGGCAGCCCAGAAAGACTGCCGTAAACGGAACATATTTTTGAGAAACGCTCTAACGTGGGCCGTTCGCTTCGCCCGGATGGGGTACCCCAAAAAGCTCATGAGGGCCGTTCCAAGGAGTTATGCAAAGGTGTCTCGCTGCATGCCAACATCAAGATAGAAAGCCGGGTCTGGGCTGAATCTAATTCGTGGTGTTCTTAAGGCGTGAGCTGCAAATCCCTGTACGCCATCGCGAGACTCAGGCGAGGCAGGCGGGAACAATCAACAATCTTCAATCTAAAATCCTATATCTTCCCCTGCACGTACTCTTCTGCCAATTCCACATCTTTTTTGCTGCCGATAAAGAGGGGCACCCTTTGGTGGAGTTCTTCAGGCTCTACCTCAAGGATCGGTTTTTCCCCGTTGCTGGCATAGCCGCCTGCCTCCGTCACCACAAAAGCCATAGGATTGGCCTCGCACATAAGGCGCAGTTTGCCATGGGGTTTCCTGGGATCTTTCGTATCTGCGGGATACATAAAGATGCCGCCCTGCAAAAGATTACGGTGAAAGTCTGAGACCAGAGAGCCGATATATCGGGCTGTATAGGCCGGTTTGTTGTCCGGGGACTTGAAATGGTCGACCAGACGCCTGACGTTTTCACTCCAGTAGTTGTAATAGCTTTCATTCACGCTGAAGATTTTCCCCCGCTCCGGAATTCGAATATTTTCGTGGGAGAGCAAGAATTCCCCTACGCCCGGAAGGAGTGTAAAGCCGTGGACCCCACGGCCGGGGCCGGTAGTGAAAACCATCATGGTGCTTGAGCCGTAAATGAAATAGCCGGCAGCCACCTGCTTGTATCCCGGTTGTAAGACGTCGCTTAAAATGCAATCCTCATCGGAACTGATTTTCCTGTGTATCGAGAAGATGGTTCCGATGCTTACATTGACATCAAGGTTGGATGAGCCATCCAGGGGATCACATATGAGGACGTAATTCCCTTTGGGGTACCTGGCAGGGATTTTAATAAGATCCGCATTTTCCTCAGATGCTATGGCGCAGAGCTGCCCGACATGCCCCATCCTTTGAATTATTGTCCGGTTGGCAAATTCATCAAGCTTGTGAACCTCTTCTCCCTGGACATTTTGACGACCGACATAGCCCAGGATATCCGCGATCCCCGCCTTATTCACCTCCCTTGAGATGATCTTTGCAACCACAATCAGCTCTGAAAGGAGTGAAGTGAAAGCACCTGTGGCTTCAGGGTTTTCGCGTTCCTCTTCGAGAATATGCTCTGTAACCGTCATGCCTATGGATGTTTTCAAGGTCTTTCCTCCCGATAGGTCTTTATTCCGGTCGAAAATGAGTGTATTAAGTAAAGCACAGCACTGTCAAGGAGAAACCAGACCGTGGAAACCGTACTGACATTGATCAAACCTCGTGTATGGGCTTTCAGGCACCGGTTCAAGGGGCGGCTGGAGGGTATGGCATGGGTGAGGATTCTTCTTGCTCTGATAAGCTTCCTCTTTTGGGCGGGCATCTTTGCGGTGGTTTATCGAGTGCTGGTTTACTTCCAGGGAATTGAAGGTTTTGGCGACATTCTGGCCCGAAAGCTGCTGTCCATGGTGCTCCTTACCTTCTTTTCCATACTCATATTCAGTAGTATCCTTACGGCCCTCTCCACACTCTATCTTTCAAGAGACCTGCCGTTGATCCACGCGGCACCTGTTTCAGTCGAAAAGGTGTTCCTGGCCCGATGGATTGAGAGTACCTTTGACAGCTCATGGATGCCCTTTCTGTTCGGCCTGCCAGTCTTTTTGGCGTACGCTCTGGTATATGGCGCAGGCGTTAATTTCTATCTGGCGCTGGTCGGCTCACTCCTTCCATTCTGCGTGCTTGCTTCTGCTGTCGGCACACTGATTGTTTTGTTGCTGGTAGTATCTCTTCCGGCCAACCGGATGAGAGACATCTTTGTCTTCCTTTCCGTAGTACTGGTCATCCTTCTATATTTCATGTTTCGCTTCATGAGGCCCGAACGGTTAGTAGACCCGACTGCATTGGCGAGCCTGGCTGGCTATCTCGGGTCTCTTGAGGCCCCTGGTTCTCCATTTCTGCCCACCACGTGGATACTCGAGGCCTTGTGGCCGGTTCTGACACGCACAAGCGGCATGGCCTTGTTTTATCTGGGACTTTGTGTGACAGGCGCCTTATCTATGGTCTTTATTAACATAAAGCTTGCAGGGCTCTTTTACTTCAAAGGGGTTTCAAAAGCCCAGGTGGCCCGCCGGGGTGGGCGAAGCAGAAAGAGATCCTTTGGAATTCACGGGAAACGATCCCTGCTGACTTCCGGCAAGGTTGGCGCGCTCCTTTCGAAGGATATCAAGACATTCTTCCGGGATAACACCCAGTGGTCTCAGCTCTTTCTGTTGGTGGCTCTTATTATCGTATATCTTTACAACTTCATGGTGCTGCCCATCGACAAGGCTCCGATCAAGACCTTTTATCTTCAAAACATTCTGTCGTTCTTGAACATGGGCCTGGCCGGTTTTGTGCTTGCCGCCATGGCCGTGCGTTTTGTATTCCCGGCGGTGAGTATCGAGGGGCAAGCCTTTTGGATCGTAAGATCGGCACCGGTTCCTCCGAAGGCATTCCTATGGGTGAAGTTCTGGACGTACCTGGTGCCCCTGCTCATCTTGTCTGAAATACTTATCGTGCTGACAAACAAGTTACTTTCAGTGACCCCCTTTATGATGGGGCTTTCCACAATTACCATCTTCTTCATGGTCTTTGGTATTACGGCTATGGGAGTGGGTCTGGGTGCCGCCTATCCCAATTTTCGTCTTGAGAACATGGCCCAGGTGGCTACCAGTTTTGGAGGCATGCTCTTTATGTTCCTTTGCGTGGGTTTCATTGGATCAGTCATAGTTCTTGAGGCAGGTCCCGTCTATACAATCTTTATGGCCAGAATTCGTGGGGAGGCCGTACCTATCGTTCACTGGATCTGGATCACCGTTTCCTTCATATTGGTGGCAGTCATTAATGGGGTGGCCGTTTTCTGGCCGATGCGGTTGGGGTCGGAGAGCCTCTGTCAGCTGGAGGAATGAGAGGACTGGGGAATGCGGTGTTGCTTGACTATGTTCTGTGACATTGGTAGAAAGAATTTGGGTAACAGCATAAGGGCGAAACAAACAACCAATCTAAGGCATAGGAGGGATTGTCATGGCAGATTTTGGAAGGGTTAGGATTCTTGTTGGGATTTCAGCGCTATTGCTTGTCCTCGTAATCTCTTTGGGCTGCGCTCGGTTGAGCAGTAATACTACAAGCTCAGAATCTGCTCCAACCACGGAGGATGTGGAACCAACACCTCTTTACCATGACTTTGAAGATGTTCTAGTCCCTTCGGAGCTCAAGGTAGACGCAAAGAGGACTTTTGTTCATCATGCCCCAGACTTCAGAGCCGGAGTCCTGGTGTTGACAGGGCGCGTTGAGATAAACTCTCTGGTCAGATTCTTTGAGGACAACATGGCACAGGATAACTGGCGACTCGTGACCACTTTCAGATCTCCCCGTACGATGATGATTTTCCAAAAGCCGAATCGGAACTGCATAATCAACATCACTGAAAAACAATTCAGGGCCGAAGTGGAGATCTGGGTCGCCCCTACCACAAGGACTCAGAGAGAGACTCTACTGAAATAACACAAAGCGCATAGAGTTTTTGGCTATTCGCTGTTGCTATACTCTATCCGCCAAAGACAGCAAAGAGGCAAATGTCAGATCCCCTGAAGGATAAGAATATTGTATTAGGCGTGTGCGGTGGGATCGCTGCTTACAAGGCCTTGGACCTTCTCAGGGTCTTTGTCAGAGCCGGAGCCCGAATCCGGGTGATTATGACCGGGGCGGCCCAGGCGTTTGTTGGCCCGACCACGTTTCAGGCTCTCTCCGGACATTCGGTATGGACCCAAATGTTTGGGGAGCAAGAAGGCGCACCCTTTCGACATATCGCATGGGCAGAAGAGGCCGATGCTGTTGTCATCGTGCCGGCCACTGCCAATATCATTGGCAAGATGTCCCACGGGATTGCAGATGATCCTTTGACCACCTTTGTCCTGTCGGTTCGAGCGCCAATCTTGGTCTGTCCGTCCATGAACGTTCACATGTACGAAAACCGTCTCGTCCAGGACAACATTGAGAAGCTTGAGCGGACCGGCATCAAGGTGCTCCGTCCCGAAACCGGAGTACTCGCCTGTGGCGACGAGGGGCCAGGTCGGTTGCCAGATGTCGAGACGATAGCGGAAGAAGTTCGCTCACTGTTGTGTCCCAAGGATTTGGCTGGAGAGAGGGTCCTGGTAACTGCCGGGCCCACTCAGGAACCGATCGATCCCGTCAGGTTCATCAGCAATCCTTCTTCGGGCAAGATGGGATATGTGCTTGCGCGCGTTGCCCGGAGGCGGGGGGCGGAAGTCTCGTTGGTTAGCGGGCCTACAGTGCTTGCTGACCCTCAAGGCGTCAGGGTGATCCGGGTCAGGACAGCCGAAGAGATGTATAACGCGGTGATGGAAACGGCGGAAGAAGCTACAATCATCGTAATGGCCGCTGCGGTATCAGACTGCCGGCCCGCCAGTCTCTTTGAACACAAGGTCAGGAAGGAGGAGATGGCGCAGGATCTACGTCTGGAGCAGACGGTTGATATTCTAAAGGTACTGGGGGAGAACAAGAACAGACAGATTCTGGTCGGTTTTGCTGCTGAAACTCGAGATCTACAGGAAAGTGCCTGCGCCAAGCTGTCTGCCAAGAACTTGGATCTTATTGCTGCCAATCTAATCGGGCAGGCTGATTCAGGGTTTGGCTCAGACACCAACCAGGTAAGTCTTTTTTACAAGGACGGTCGCAAAGAGGCTCTGCCGCTTATGGACAAGGGAGCACTTGCAGAAGTACTATTCGACAAAGTCTTGGAGATTAAGAGAAAAGCGGATGACGGAAGCGATTAAAGCCTTCAATGAGAGTTCCACACAGCTCTTGCCTGAGATTCGAGAGGATCTGAAGGCTTATCTCCAATATATGAAAGGATTGGGATATCAGGGTGTGGTCTTGTCTGAAGACTCTGTCAGGATCCTGGAACGCTGGAATAAAGGCGGAGTAGCAGAGACTCTGGACACGATTCAGGTGGATCTTGGCGCCTGCGAGAGGTGCAAACTCCACAAGGGGCGCAAACATATCGTTTTTGGAGTCGGGAATCCAAGGGCAAAGCTGGCTTTTGTGGGTGAAGGGCCGGGCCACGAAGAAGACATACAGGGCGAGCCGTTTGTAGGCAAGGCGGGTCAACTGCTTACTAAGATACTTCGGGCGATCGGATTGACCCGGGAGGATGTCTATATTTGCAACATCATAAAGTGCAGGCCTCCGGGGAATCGGAATCCTGAACCGGACGAGATCGCCGCGTGCATTCCTTTTCTCCGAAGACAGCTGAGAGCTATAGGACCTGGGCTGATATGTGCCCTGGGCACCTTTGCGGCCCAAACACTTCTGGCGACCAAAACGCCGATATCTCGGTTGCGGGGCAACTTCTATACTTATGAAGGTATTCATCTCCTTCCCACATATCACCCAGCTTTTCTTCTCCGAAATCCCGCAAAGAAGGCCGACGTGTGGGAAGATATGCAGAAGCTTCAGGAGGCATATGAAAAGACTTAGAAACCTTTACAAAGAATCCCCTTTTGTCCAATCTCTGCGTCAGACTCAGATTTTGGTCCTCAAAATACTAAAAGTATTCCTGCGGCCAAAATTTTCATCTTCCTTGACCTTGAACAAAATTGAACACCTTGTAAAGGTTTCTCCTGGACATGCACTTGCTGTATTTGCATTGGCAGGGGTGCTGGTCTTTGCCTTTCCCCTGGCAGCCCAGGCTGCCAAAGGAGAGGTCTATGTGGTTGAAGTTTCTGGTACGATCAACCCGGGCTTGGCAGAGTATGTGATAAGAAACATTGAAAAGGCTGATGGGGAGGAAGCTGCCTGTCTCGTTATGCAGCTTGATACCCCTGGTGGGCTGGGCCTATCCATGCGTTCAATCGTCATGGCCATGCTGGCCTCGAAGATCCCTGTGGTCGTCTATGTATCGCCGAGCGGGGCACGAGCAGCCTCTGCCGGTGTGATGATCACCCTTGCGGCTGATATTGCGGCCATGGCTCCCGGCACCAATATTGGTGCGGCCCATCCGGTCAACCTCGGCCAAAAGGAGATGGACAAGACCATGGCCGAGAAGGTGGTCAACGACATGGTGGCCTACACCAAAAGCATTTCAGAAAAACGGGGTCGCAACAGCGAATGGGCGGAAAAGTCGATTCGGGAAAGTGTTTCCGTCACAGAAAAGGAGGCCTTGGAACTCAAGGTTATTGACCTCATTGCTGAGGATTTGGACGATCTCCTCGAGAAGATCGATGGTCGAGAACTCAAGGAAAAGGGAATTCTTCACACCAAAGGGGTTAAACGGGTGGTCCTTACTGAAAGCTTCAGGGACAAGATCCTTAAGACCATCAGCGACCCCAACATTGCGTATTTGCTCATGATGATCGGTATGGCCGGGCTCTATTTTGAACTATCCCACCCCGGAACGATCTTCCCGGGGGTTATCGGCGCCATCTCTCTGATTCTGGCCTTCTTTGCATTTCAAACACTGCCGGTCAACTATGCTGGAATCTTGCTGATCGCGGTTGCCCTCATCCTCTTCATCCTCGAGATGAAGGTGACCAGCTACGGTCTTCTGAGCCTGGGCGGCATCATCTCCCTCTTTTTGGGGTCCTTGATGCTGTTCCAGGGGCCCGGGCCCGAGATGCGCCTTTCCTGGCGTGTACTGATTTCCACGGTTGTCATGGTTTCCGGGTTCTTTGTTGTCGTGGCCGGCCTTGTGTTTCGTTCCCAGATATCCAAACCCCGAACGGGAGACAAAGGGTTGATTGGGGAGGTTGGCGTGGTCAGGGAAAGGCTTGCACCTGGAGGCAAAGTCTTTGTCCATGGGGAGCTTTGGAACGCCGAGGCTCGGGAGCCGATCGAGGCAGGCGCCAAGGTCCGCGTCACAGGTGTGGATAAGCTGGTTTTGAGAGTCGAGGAAGTTCGGTAGTCTATGGTTTTTCCGTTCGCCTTAGGATTGTTGCGGTGAACTCAAGGGATAAAGGTGTTAGAGTAGTTCTCATAAAAAGACTACTTCGGAAGCAATAAGATGCCTTACTGAGCTTGGATGCTGGAACATGGTTCTGGAGAATCACTATAAGACACAGAAGATACAGCAGGGACCGTGGGGCGCTTGGGCATTAGAGATTGACAATATGGTAGCGTTATCATATAGTATAAGGTCATATCCAACGCAAAATAGGGAGTCGCTATAATCAAGGCAAGAATGTTTTAGGACCAATGTCAAACATTGCGGCCTGCCACGGAGCTGTACGGGTGACAAGGGAGACCTTGATAATGGCCCCTGATCAGCAAAACCTGACGCAAGTTATATGGGGTATTCTTTTGGTCGGAATGGGGGTCCTCCTTTGCGTCACTACACCGCATGCCTTGCGCGTATCAGCGGACTCCGCTTTTTTGAACTTTGCACGATACTTTATTGCAGTCCTCCTCATAGTCGCCGGTGCCAAGAAATTGTACGGGTTCTATTTTGCCAAGGACAAGGAACCCCCTTCGGGCGAGTAAGTCGGACATAAATTTGGAACCAAAACCTTTTGGCATGGAGATTTGACCTGTCATGGCTGTAGAGATGGCGGAACAGCAGACAGCTGATAACAGCGTGGAGAGTGGCTCTGCTTCTGAAGAAGCCATGGGCCATCAAGAAAGGCTCTTGGGCATTACGAACCGTGTCCATGCCGCGAGCAACATCGATGAGATTCTGATTGATCTACAGGATGATATCATCAAATTGTTCGACGCTGAGCGGCTAACAATCTACGTGGTGGACGGAATAAAGAAGGACCTGGTGTCCCGGGTCAAGTCAGGAGATGAGATCAGCGAGATCCGCGTGCCCATCTCCACCACAAGTGTTGCAGGTTACTCAGCGTATAAGGGACAGTTGATCAACATCAACAACGTCTACGATAAGAAAGAATTATCCGCGATCGATGAGAAGTTGAGTTTCGACAAAGCCTGGGACGAAAAAACCGGTTTTCGCACACGACAGGTCCTGGTGGCGCCTGTAAGCTTTCAAAAGTATCTCATGGGTGCCATCCAGCTTATCAATCGCAAGGATGGGACGGCCTTTAGCGAGAAGGACGAAGCGGCTGTCCAGGAACTATCCCAGACCCTTGGAATCGCCCTGTTCAATCAGAAGAGGATGGCAAAGGCCCGCCCGGGTAAATTTGATTATCTAATAGAGAATGGGCTCGTAACACAAAAGGAGTTGGACAAGGCGATACTGGAGGCCCGGAAGACCAGGCAGGACATTGAAGCACTCCTGATGAAAGCCTATAAGATTTCCAAGAAAGACATCGGGCAGGCTTTGAGCCACTACTACAGGGTCCCATTTGTTGAGTATAACGAGCGGGTTCCAATTCCGGGTGATCTTCTGGCCGGTCTGAAGGTACCGTTCATGAAGCAGAACAATTGGGTTCCGATTGGACAGGATCAAGCAGGCCAAAGAGTTATTATTGCGATTGACAATCCATACCATCTCCAAAAAGTAG
The DNA here is from genome assembly GCA_040326175.1 of Desulfobacteria bacterium. GTDB lineage: Bacteria > Desulfobacterota > Desulfobacteria > Desulfobacterales. The sequence goes on from JBEQLC010000001.1 coordinate 21,813, forward strand.
ATATGATCAAGCCGCTCTTTCCCGGGAAGGACATTATATTCCATGTAGCGCTTGTAGAAGACATCGAAAGTTTTCTCACCCTCTTCTACCAGGACGAAAAGGAACTGGGCTCTATTGAAGATATCCTCGGGCAGTTGGAGGCAGAGGAGGATGAGATTGTAGAGGCGGAAAAGGGTGTGACCGAAGAGGACAGCGCCATCGTCCAAATGGTTAACAAGATGATTTTGGATGCCTATGAGCGGAATGCCTCAGATATTCACGTCGAACCTTATCCTGGGAAGAAACATACGGAAGTGCGGTTCAGGGTTGACGGTGCATGCCAGCTTTATCAGACCGTTCCGTACAATTATCGTGCGGCAGTCGTTTCCCGCCTCAAGATTATGGCCAATCTGGACATTGCTGAGCGTCGCAAGCCACAGGACGGCAAGATAGATTTCAAAAAGTACGGTGGAAAGGCAATTGAACTCCGAGTTGCCACGGTACCGACAGCGGGCGGCATGGAAGATGTTGTGCTGCGTCTATTACAGGCAGGTGAGCCTATACCGCTCAGTAAGATGGGATTTTCACAGGTGAATTATGATAACTTCCTAAGCGTAATTACCACCCCATACGGGCTCATCTTTGTGTGCGGGCCTACCGGGTCTGGAAAGACCACAACTCTGCATTCGGCCCTTGCCTACATCAACAAACCTGACCTCAAGATCTGGACGGCTGAAGACCCTGTGGAGATCACTCAAGTGGGCCTCAGGCAAGTTCAGACTCTGCACAAGATAGGTTTTGATTTTGCCACTGCCATGCGAGCGTTCTTGAGGGCTGACCCGGACGTCATTATGGTCGGTGAGATGCGTGACAAAGAGACCACGCATATTGGTATCGAGGCCTCACTTACCGGCCACTTGGTCTTTTCCACCCTGCATACAAACAGCGCTCCTGAGAGCATTACACGACTCCTGGACATGGGTATGGATCCCTTCAACTTTGCAGATGCCATACTTTGTATCCTTGCCCAGCGGCTGGTTCGTACGCTTTGCAAAGAGTGTAAGAAGGAGTACAATCCTTCTCAAGAAGAATATGATGAGCTGGTTCGGGAGTATGGCCCGAAAGCTTTTGAAAAACTGAACATGCCCTATTCAGATGACATAATGCTATGCAAAAGCGTAGGTTGTAATGCATGCAGCAATACCGGGTATCGGGGTCGTATGGGTATTCATGAGCTCTTAATGGGGACCGACGAGATGAAGAGGCTGATCCAGGATAAGGCCCAGATGGAATTCATTCGGGAGCAGGCTGTCGAGGATGGGATGAGGACACTGAAACAGGACGGTATTGAGAAGGTCTTTGCCGGCCACACCGACCTGAAAGAGGTCCGGAAAGTTTGTATAAGATAACATCTATGTTGTGCGAGTTATAAGATTTAGGAGTATTCTAGTAGCTTCCAGTTTTTCCCTACCTAAGGAAAACCCGAAATCTGAATATCGACACGAAGTGCATTTTCTCAAGCCGTAAGTCACAACTTCGCGCCAAACAATTTTCGAGACTTCAACGACCAAAATCTGAGTCTAACGCAGGCACTTTAGTGAAGCTTTGGCGCTGATTGGGCAAAAGAGGGCGTTTTGGAAAGGTCTCAGTCTCCCTTTAAACTGATTTCAAGCTTCTCGCCTAAAGGCGACCAGCCGAGAGCCATTGAAGCGTTAAGTCAGGGGGTCAGAGAGGGCCTCCGTAATCAGGTGCTTCTGGGTGTGACCGGTTCGGGCAAGACCTTTACCATGGCCCACGTAATCGCCCTGTTGGACAAACCCACCCTTGTAATCGCTCCAAACAAGACTTTGGCCGCCCAACTCTACGAAGAATTCAAGAACTTCTTTCCGGACAATGCCGTCGAGTATTTTGTCAGCTACTATGACTACTACCAGCCTGAGGCCTACCTGCCGGTCACCGACACCTACATTGAAAAAGATGCCTCGATAAATGAAATGATCGATAGATTGCGACATTCTGCCACACGGTCTGTTATGGCCCGGAGAGACGTGATTGTGGTGGCGAGCGTATCCTGCATCTTTGGTCTGGGTGCTCCTGAAGATTACCTGGAGATGTGCCTCGAACTCAAGCAAGGCACCGACTTTGTGCGGGACTCCATGTTAAGGCGTCTGGTGGCAATGCAGTATAACAGAAACGACTATGATTTCCATCGTGATACCTTCCGGGTGAGGGGAGACAGGGTTGAGATTTTCCCGGCTTATGAGGACGACAAGGCTGTCCGCGTGGAGTTTTTTGGTGACACGATCGAGCACATATATGAAATCGACCCATTACTGGGTAAGGTGGTAAGGCCGCTTAAGCGGGTGATCATCTATCCGGCCACGCATTACGTCACCTCAAGGGTCACTTTGAATAATGCTGTGAAATCGATAAAGGAAGAACTCAAAGAGCGCATACCATACTTCAGAGATGCCAAGAAATGGATTGAGGCCCAGCGGATCGAGGAGCGGACCGATTTTGATCTGGAGATGATGCGGGAGCTGGGATACTGCCAGGGGATCGAAAACTATTCACGCCATTTGACCGGAAGAAAGCCAGGCGACCCTCCGCCGACCCTGCTCGAGTATTTCCCTGAGGATTTTCTCCTATTTGTTGATGAAAGTCATATAGCGGTTCCCCAGCTAAGGGGTATGTACCGCGGGGATCGGTCTCGAAAGGAGACACTCGTCGAATATGGATTCAGGCTTCCTTCGGCCCTGGACAACAGGCCCCTTGCCTTTGAGGAGTTCACAGAGAAGATATTGCAGGTGATCTATGTGTCGGCCACACCGAGCGACTACGAGATTGAGATGGCCGGAGGACAGGTCGTTGAGCAGATCATCCGTCCCACAGGGCTTATTGATCCCAGCATTGTGGTGAAGCCTGCCGGGGGCCAGGTGGATGATCTCCTTGATGAGATCAGGGCCCGCGAAGAGCGCAAGGAGAGGGTGCTTGTGACAACCCTGACCAAACGGATGGCAGAGGATCTGACCGATTATTACAGCGATCTGGGGGTCAAGGTCCGGTATCTTCATTCTGATATTACTACCATGGAACGAGTCGACATAATCAGGGATCTGCGTCTGGGAGTCTTTGATGTACTAATAGGGATTAACCTGCTCAGGGAGGGCCTGGACCTGCCCGAGGTCAGCCTGGTAGCCATATTGGACGCTGACAAAGAGGGGTTTCTCCGCTCGGAACGCTCCTTGATCCAGACGTGCGGCCGTGCGGCCAGAAATCTCTTTGGCACGGTAATCTTTTACGCCGATCGTGTTACTCGGTCTATGCAGAAGGCTATTGATGAGACGAATCGGCGGCGAAGGCTTCAGACGGCATATAACAAGAAGCACGGGATTACCCCTGAGACCATACAAAAAGAGATTACGAGCATACTCAGCTCGGTCTATGAGGCAGACTACGTTACAGCACGGAAGGTCTCAGAACGGGCTGCTGAGTTTAGCTCTGTGGACGATCTGGAAAATATCATTCAGGGACTCGAGTCTGAAATGAAAGAGGCCGTCAAGGAATTGGCTTTTGAGAGGGCAGCAGAGCTAAGGGATCGGATCAAAGAGCTTCGAGAGCTCGACTTGGATTTGAGATGAAAGTCGACTATCCACTCCAGATGTGAACATTTCACGAGCGTCCCCTATTTTTCATAAGCGATATACGAAGATGTGACCCCATCCTTCACCCATCCCCCATCGCTATCCTTTTTGATATTAATTACTTAGTGTGGCCCGAGCCTATCTCTAACCTATCTTTTTTGAGAAGGATGATTTATTTCTTGACTTCACAGACAGAACAGTATATCTGCACAGAGATAGATAGTGACTGTATCGCTT
>JBEQLC010000200.1:0-3807 GCA_040326175.1 Desulfobacteria bacterium
CCCGGTTGAGTCCTTTTTTCCCGGTCCCTGTCAGGGCCCTTATTTTTGTACCGGTGAGGTCATAAATATGCAAATGAACCGGTTGGTCTTTTTTGGCTTTTTCTTTTCCTCTTTTCCTAGCTCAAGTATGCGCTTGGCGTACTCCTTTGTCAGAGTGTTGAGGAAGTTCACATCGATGGTTCCTTTCCAGGTGGTTATTTCAGTAAATCTTTTGGGAATCTTTACCGCTGCCGGATCAAAGCCAGTGGCCAACCTGAGTCGCCAACGCAGTTTTTGAATATGCTGGGCCACCTGGTCCATATTGTCGGCCAGAGTCGTGTATCCTAAAGAATTCAGGCAATCTGCCAGCAACTCGTCATTGTACACTGCACGGGCAAAAAGGCAGGCAACCATGGAGGTTAAAAACACCCGGCCCTGTTCATCGTCTACCAGAAATTTCACCGCCTCTTCTACGTTCTTCTCTTCATGTTTCTGATCAAAAGAATAGCCGCCGGTGTCCAAATGTGAATGCCTGAATCCCAGAGCCTGGGAGGTGAAAAAGACCTCGCCCGTGGCATAGCCGCCCATCTCCTGTCCAAGTACGCAAGCGAAATCTTCCCCGCCGTATTGCTCAGCCGCCTTCATGGTTCCCTGCGCTAGAAGGCGATAGAAATCATTGGAGCCCAATCCTAAATGTTGCATGGCCTCCTTGTATCCTGCGGCATTATCAAATTTCAGCGGCACCAGCGTCTCTTTCTTCGATATGATGCCCTTGTCCAACGCTTCCGTTGCCCATGCCAGTGCTACCCCCGCCGACATCACGTCCAGACCCATCTTTTCTACCATGTCAATGATGCTAAGAACACTAAAGGCATTTGTCACCCCCAGCATGGAACCTGTGGCAAAGATTGGTTCGTGGTCATAGGAGACCTGGCGGTAGAGATAGTGGTTAGGCTCCATAAATTTCTCTCGCACAAAGCCGATATGGATACAGCCCACGGGGCATCCCGCGCAAGCGGTGTTGCGCAACAGCGTATCGTCGGCAAAGGTTTCACCGGTGATGCCTGTGATGTTCGGATCAGTGGTTTGCTGCAGATTCTTGATGGGTAAAGCCTTGATCCCATTCAGAACGGCCACGTTAACAGGGGTGCCCAGATTGTGGTACTTGTCCATCATGTCGGTGGTGGTAAGCTGCTTGTGCACTTCCTCAAAGAGCTCTGCATACTCTTTACCCTCAGGGAGGTCGAATACTCCATCGCCCTGAATCGCAATCGCCTTGAGATTCTTGCTTCCCATAACTGCACCACCGCCGAGCCTGCCGAAGTGACGGTAGGTATCCACAGTTATACAGGCATAGGCCGAAAGGTTTTCCCCTGCAGGGCCTATGCGAAAGATTGACCGATGGCCCGCGCCGCCAATCATCTTGCGAAGCATCTTGCCGGATCTCTGCAAGTCAATTCCCCGCATATAGTGAACGTCCATGAGCTCAAGATGGCGCGATCCAATTGAGAGGCAACTTAGTCTTTCAGCCTTGCCGGTGACGACCAAGCCGTCCAGGTCAGCAAAGCGTAGGGAAAGGGCCGACCGCCCTCCGGCATGGCTTTCTCCGTACTGGTCGTGGTAAGGAGACTTGAATCCGCACACGGTCTTGCTCATGAGCGGGAAATAGCCGGTAAGCGGGCCGATAGTGAAAATGAGAGGCTGCTCCGGGTCGTCCCAAGGCTTGTCTGCGTGACCATATTTGTTAAACAGCAATGCTGCCAGCCCACTACCACCGGCCTCCGTATCACGACCGTCAATGGTAACTATTCTACCCTTGCCAGTGGCAAGGTCCACGGTGAGTATCCTGAAATGATCCCTAATCATGACGCCACCTCCTCTGCCTCTTTTTCAGCCGCGGGCTCAACCTCCACCTCCGTCATCTCCAAACAATCATGGGGGCAGAATGGCACACACTGGCCGCAGTGGATGCAGACAAAGGGCTCGGTAGTGGCGTCAAGGTAAATGGCGTCAACAGGGCAGGCCGCGGCACATTCTCCGCACTGTATGCAGAGCTTCCTTTTGACAAGCACCCCTCCGCCCTTTCGTTGGGAAAAGGCGCCTGTAGGACAGGCCAGTGCACAAGGCGCTGGGTTGCAGGCAAGACAAGGCTTTGACTCAAAACCAGTTGATAATCCGCCTGAGGATATAATTCGAATACCCGCCGTGTCCCAGGACAACCGCTTGTTCACCAGCCGGGCACAGGCCAATGAGCAAGCGTGACAGCCGATGCACCGCTCCATTCGGGGGGTAGTTAAAATCTTCATGGTTTTCATAGGTTCTCCTTTACTCTATGCCCTATGCTCTATGCCTTCTCAAATCCGCAATGTAAAATCTGCAATCTACTTGAATCCTTTGGATTCAAGTAACTCCCTCGTTTGTTGCGCAATCTCAAGTTCTTCGTTTGTGGGAATCACAAATAAGGCGACCGAACTCTCGGGCTTATTGATTTGTAGCGGCCCCTCATGTTCTTGTCTGTTTTTTTCCGGATCGAATACAATTCCAAGCCGCTCTAATTTCTCGCAACACCTTTCCCGGATCTCGATATCGTGTTCGCCAATGCCAGCGGTGAAAACGAGACCGTCCAGATGACCCAAAATGGCAGAATAGTTCCCAATGTATTTTTTTATTCGATATACGAACATATCCAGGGCCAACTGTGCCCGCTTATCTCCTTCTGTTGCCTTCTTGTGGATATCCCGCATGTCATTAAGGCCGCAAATCCCTTTAAGTCCACTTTCATGGGTGAGAACATGATCCAATTCCTCAATGGTCATATCCTTGCTCTTGGCCAGGTAGATTATAATTCCAGGATCGATATTGCCGGAGCGCGTTCCCATAATGATTCCCGCCACAGGAGTCATCCCCATGGAAGTGTCAACGCTCCTGCCCTTTTCAATGGCACAGGTGCTGGCACCGCTGCCGAGATGTATGGTCATCAGGTTCAATTCATCCAGGGGCCTACCCATGAGCCTGGCAGCCTCTTTGGCCACATATCTATGAGACGTACCGTGGAAGCCATAGCGGCGGACGCCCAACTCCTCATAGTATTCATAGGGCAATGAGTAATGGAAGGCGTGAGGTGGCATAGTCTGATGAAAGGCCGTGTCAAAGACTGCCACCTGCTGTGCTTGAGGCATAAGAGTCTGGGCAACCCTAATACCCATCAAATTGGCGGGATTGTGCAGCGGGGCCAGGGGAATGTTTTCCTCGATGGCCCGGATAACCTCATCGCTTATCAAGACGGGTTCATGAAATCTTTCCCCTCCATGCACTACGCGGTGGCCAACTGCAAGGATCTCAGCAGCATCCTCTATGACCCCATATTCTTTGTCGGTGAGCAGGCTTACGATCGTATTCATGCCGCTTTTATGATCTGGAATAGGATCTTCCTTGACGATCGTTAATTCATCTTCCGTGTCGGGAAACTTGTTGTGGGTGAGCTTTCCCTGGGGCTCACCGATGCGTTCCGCCAGGCCCGAAACCATGACCAACTCGTCTTCCATATTAAACAGTTGATACTTGATGGAAGAACTCCCACAATTGATGACCAGTATCTTCATATTTATTTCCTCTTCGTTGGTCTTGCAATAAACTATGTCCTCGTGGCATAGACAGGTCTGCTAGATTTTAGATCTCAGATTGCAGATAGCAGATTTAGTATAGGGAACAACGATATTAATCACTAATCCCCGCCGCCTTTTTCGGAACACACAATCTCCTTAATTCTGAAATCCACAATCTTCCTTCTGCCCCCTACCGATTACAACAAGTGACAGCGAAGCGTAG
>JBEQLC010000201.1:0-3807 GCA_040326175.1 Desulfobacteria bacterium
CAGTAGGGGTGACCACCCACGCCACGAAGATCCCCGGGACACCGATTAAGAGTATTTTCCCAAATAGTATTTCAGCGCCTAATAGCACGAGCCCTGTCTTGATATAATACTCGGTTTGAACAGCAGCCATCACCCACTTAGGGGTTCCTACTGTGTTACTTATAATAAGACCGAAGAGGATGGCCCATGCAGCGTACCCAATGCCATAATGTTTCATCGTGGCGTTGCTTGCTGCGGTATAGGAGAGAACAGCCACAAGGAAGACAAAAGCAAAGCCCGCCATGAATTTTGTCATCGAATTGCCCATAACCTTACGCCCGATTCCAAAAAAGATAGCCAGAACAATCATGAGACAAATAAGGGATGGTACGAGGTTGTAGGAATGGACCTTGATCTTAGACTTGGCCTTTGAGACCTTTGTCTGGGCAGCGCGCCATGCGTCTATTGACTTGGTCGCCTCAGCATTGAGGGATTCATCCTGGAAGCCTGCGGCAGATGCCGCTTTTTCCGCGGCTTTTGCCCTTTCTATGGCTGCGGCCTCTTTCTCCCTGGCGACCTCATATTTGACCATCGCCTTTTCCTTGGCGGCCCCTGCCGCCTCCTCACCCATAAAAAAGGCGTTTAAAGGGTTTACGACCCACTTCTTGGGTTTGCTTGTGAAACCCTTTATCTTGTTTCCAAGGGGGGAACTCGTCGCCTTAAGTTTCTTTTTGGCATCCACAGCGTGGTACCAGGCAATGGTCTTGAAGGGCGCTCTTTGCGACTCGGCCTCCAATGTGGCATTGGCCCTGGTAATAGTCTCTTGCATATTGGCTGGACCCCGCGGGAAATAGAGGACAGTGCCGAGGATGAGTAACAAGAAACCGAGCCAGATGGCCCAGTAGTCTTCGATCTGCCAGAGATCAGAAAAACCGCTCTTTGCTTGACTCGTAACGACCTGCGCATTTTGATCCTGTCTTTTTTTCTCTTCCATCGCTATCTCCGAAATGCAGTGTGTTTCTTATCCAATCTCATCCCATGCACCCCCCCAAATGAAGGAAGACCTCTTTTAACCCTTAGAAATTATAAGACTTGTTTGTTGTTGAAAGGCAGTATAAAAAACAGGTAACATCTGGATTTCGTTGACTGTTATTTCATTATACCCCTAAGAAGAAACTGTCAAGCAAATCTGTATTTTCTCGGGAATGTCAATCTTCCGGAGGGGTGCTCTGATGGCACAATTCAGTATAAACAGATTGATAAAGTCTGGTGTCTTCGGTAATGTGACCATATTCATTTCATACTGGAGAACCCCGTCATGTGGGCGGGAGTATGGTTTCTTGGCTCTGCCAGTAAAAGCAGTAACCTGCAAGTGCCTAAAGTTTGAAGTGAGCTAAAGTGAGCTAAAGTTAATGTATGTGCCTTTGGCACTATTAATTTAAATAAAAACTGACTGCGCTGAAAGCGCTTTCCTCAACTTTAGGCACTTTAGGCATTTTAGATCACTTTAGGCACTTAATGTGCTGTAATATTAACTTCTTTCAGAGGCAAATCAAAGCCATGTCCTCCGGGCGTGGATTGTTGTCAATATCTACTAACAGAGCGCACAGCGATTTTTCTGCCCTGTGCCACTTTTCTGGGAGGTTCAACAGTGTCGCTGAACGAAAGCCCTGACTGCCATATCGAAAAGATCATTCGCGGAGACGCCGAGGAAGTGATTGCGCTAGTCTCAGCAGACCTTGAGGATGAACAGGTGCAGTATTTCCTGCGCAACCGGGACTGCCTGATGACGGATCTACACAGCTCCAAGGCCAGACTCGGGATCAATCAGGAGAAGCGGACTGATTTTGAACTTAAAGGTAACAAGATTTCCTATGAGGCGAGGTTTTGGTTCTATATCCCGGAATACTCTGTAGGCCTTACGATTGACCAGTTGATGACGACAGGTCTTGAAGTCGGCAAGATCTATTTGAGAAACCCCAAACTCAAATACTCTGCAGAGGAATTGATCAATCTCATTTCGAACCGTACTATCATTGTTCCTAAGGGAACAAGAGTTCTGGAGGAAGGCGTCTTGGCTGTGCCGGTTATGCCCTTTGTTCACCTTCCCAACCTTAGGGTGCTGACGCCCGAATATCTTAGAGCCGCAGTACTGAAAAGGATTCCTCGTGACGATCTCTATTTTGCTCAGCCGGAGCAAGAGGTGAAGCAGGTCATCGTACCAGCGGGAAGTGGGGTGATATCACACACAAGCCTCTTCACACAGCAAAACGAAATCTATATTCTAGACCCCGAACATACAGACGCCAGGGTGGGGAGTAAACACACCAACGGGATCATATATCTTGAGCTGATGGGAGGAGACAAGGATATTGTCAAGGAGAGAGTACATTTCGAAGTGTACAAACCAGCCCAGGCGCAACACCATGGGAGACAAGACTTCTTTATTGATCTGAAGTCCCCACTCTTGGACAAGCTTTACGAAGAGGGGGCGGTGGATGAAATGACCGTCGCAGCCATCAGTGGAACGGAAGGACCAAAATTCATTAAGCTGGATGCGAGGTATAATCAACTGCTGCAAGAGCTTCGGCACGGGACCTCCTTGGTCTTGCACGGTTTTCCCAATCGACTCCTTGCATCGTACCTCATTGTGGCCGCCGACCTCGGCCTTATAAGTGACCTGACCTTCAAAAGTGCCTATGAGGAGGGATACTTTTTCAGGTCAGAAGACCTTGCTTTTATGAATACACTGCAGGACATGGGGGTCGAGATATTCTGGAAGAACCCCTTACAGGGCGATCTGGTCCTGTACAAGCAATTCTTCATGAGGTCTTCAGTTATACCCTCGTTCAACGAGGCCTTCAGCTCAAGAAAGCTTGCTGCGATTTACGGAACGGCAGGAGATGTTGACGCCGAGACTCAAAAGGAGATTGTGGACAGCATTAAGTCCTTCAAGGATTTTCACGGTGGCGTCTGTGGCATCCTGACAGGAGGCAGCTCAGGAAGCGTCATGTCGTTTGTGTCCGAAACTACGGCTTCCCTGGGGATGCTTTCAGGGGCCGTCTACTGGAAGATTCCAGGGGTGGAGATTTATCCTCATGTCGATTTTGCAGCCTATCTGGCCCGAAATGACTTACTGGAAAGGCAGGAGATACTGTCTGAAACCACTGAGGCAGACATCTATTTCAGAGGCGGGGTGGGCACTAATCTTGAAAATGCCATCACTTTTGTGAAGAAGAAACTCGGCATTGGCCATTACAAACCCCAGATATTTGTAGGATCATTCTACAAACCCCTTCGGGAATGGCTGAACCACCTGGCAAGGGAGGGAACTGCAGACCCTAAGGTCTTTGAAAACTGTTATTTCATAGAGCATGGATCTATGATCTTCAAAACGCTGTGCGAACACTTCGGCTCAGAGGACAAGATGATCCGCGAGGTCTCGACCGAGTAGATGGAGTCTATTAATCGGTGTTGCTTGGAATGATTACGAACAAACATATAAGACAACATTTAGACAAAATCTCTTCAGGCATTCCCTCTGAACAGGGTCAGATGCCCGCTCATGTGTGGCAGGAACTCAATGAATACCTGGTCAATCATTATGAGCGTCTCGACAAAGAGGCTCGATCGTATGCCGATAATGTCTTTGATCAGCTGGAAGCCGGCATAGAGCAAAGAATCGGCTCACTTCCCGAAGGCCGGGCAAAAAAAGCATTGAGACGAAAGCTATCCATAGTCCGCGGGGAACGCCCTCCTTTACCGGTCCTTTATCTGGACACCCCTGTCATTGAAAATATAATCAGGCACTCCCTTGGGGAACGGCTT
>JBEQLC010000202.1:0-3786 GCA_040326175.1 Desulfobacteria bacterium
AGTCCTTTTCATAGAATCCTTGGTTGTAGTGCCCAGAAGAACCGTGTTGAATCACACGTTACGTCGCACCAGGGCAGACTTGAACCGTGAACCTTGGAACTTTGAACCTGAGTAGTTACATCCAGACAACCCTTAGGGGAGCTGCGCGTGGATGGAAGGCTTGACAGCTTAACCCTTGGAAATCTCCGACCGGCCCATATTTATCCCTTGACTGCGGGCAGAGGGAAAAATAAGCTCAGGACATGGCAAGGAATACGGATATATAAAGAAATGAGGGTGTCTCCCAAACTTTGAACAATTGAGGGCAGTGATGGATACCATAGTCTTCAGTCAATATTCGGTGCAAGACGTGTTGGTTGGTGCCGGCTTTGTGCTCGGCATATTGATCCTTCTGATCATCTTGAAGCAGCTGTTCAGTAAGAAGAAAGACGACACGCACATCCAGTCTGTTGAATGTTCGGGCTGCGGTTGGCAAGGTCGAATCAGCCGGTATGCCGGCCGATGCCCCGTGTGCAACACGCCCTTGGGTGATCAGAAGGCACATCAATAGCCGAATTCGAATGGCAGATTTTGGATTGCAGAATTAAAACGTCCTTGAGCAATGTTTACCCCTATAGAGAAAACCACATAGAATTGACAGAGTAACATTAGGCATTTCAGATCACTTTAGGCACTTCGACCTTTTAAGAGGAGAGAAGCTCATGTTGGTGGTGATGAATAAACAGGCAACCCCTGAAGAAATTGAGGCTGTAATGGCAGCTATCGAGGGGAAAGGCTACGCTGCACGCCCTATCCCTGGCGGAGACAGGGTGGCTATCGGCGTTTTGCATAACAAGGGGGCTGTTGATGCTTCTCGTTTTCTGGGGTTGCCGGGGGTTAAGGACGTCATCCCCGTAACCCGCCCTTACAAACTGGTAAGTCGCGAATTTCAGCCTGAAGATACAGTTGTTCAGGTGGGCGATGTTCTTATTGGGGGCGGAAACCTGACCCTCATTGCAGGTCCCTGTGCAGTGGAAAGCGAAGCCCAGTGTTTGAAGATTGCCCAAATAGTGAAACGCGCCGGTGCGCACCTTTTCAGAGGGGGAGCCTTCAAGCCTCGAACCTCCCCCTATTCTTTTCAGGGTCTCGGAGAAGAAGGGCTGAAAATCCTGGCCCTGGTTCGCGAAACCACGGGAATGCCCGTCATCACGGAGGCTTTAGACACGGACACCTTTGGCTTGGTAGAAGAATACACTGATGTGATTCAGATCGGTGCACGCAACATGCAAAACTTCAGTCTTCTTCGGCGGGCGGGTCGATCACACAAGCCTGTTTTTGTCAAGCGGGGACTGGCCGCCACTATTGAAGAATGGCTTATGGCAGCGGAATATATCATGGAGGGCGGAAACACGCAGGTGATCCTGTGCGAACGAGGCGTGCGCACGTTTGCCCATCACAGTCGGAACACGCTCGACCTCTCTGCTGTTCCTGTTGTGTGCAAAGAAAGCCACCTTCCCATCATCGTGGATCCCAGCCATGCTGCTGGACGTCGCGACCAGGTGATTCCCCTGAGCCGTGCCAGCGTGGCCGTGGGTGCTCATGGATTAATGGTGGAAGTACATCACAACCCGGAAGAAGCCCTGAGCGACGGGGCTCAATCCCTTTACCCCGAGCAGTTTGAGATACTTTGCCGGGAGATTCAGGCCATTTTTGATGTCTTCCATCCCTCTCATCCTGTTCAATAAAGAGAAACTTGAAATTAAGGTTCCCTGCGTTCCAGATTTATCCCGATAGAATCGGGACAGGTCGGGATAAGTAGGGACGAGGAATACGCTCGCTAAGGAGGGCCCCATGAAGAAGGTTTTTTCTGTTGTCATTGTATTGCTCTTTCTGGCAGCCGCTGTCTTTGCCGGCACGACTTTTTGGTTTGGGATGCAGACGCAACAACAGTACCTCGACATACTGGAGCAAACCTCTCAGCTTGGATACATCCATCTCGCTAACGAAAGCTACGACCGCGGACTCCTGAAGTCCAAGGCCCGTACGGCGGTCAAGATCCGAGATCTTGGCGGTGGACTGAGCACCGGCGCTGGTAAAGAACCGGAAGATATTGTGGGATTTACAATGATTCATGACATAAGACACGGGCCTTTGCCGCTAGGGGAATCACCCGATGGGGCAAGGCAACTAAAGCCGGTTCTGGCGATCATAGAGACCAGGATCGAACTTAGCCCTGAGACACAAGCAGAGCTGAAGAAGACATTTGGTGAACTCCCTGAAATAGCCTCGATGAAAAACTATACTACCTTGTCTCTTGGTGGGGATGGCGAGACGCTGCTGAATATTCCTGCATTCCACCAAACAGTTGAAAAAGACAAAAAGGTAGCCGTGGACTGGAAAGGCCTAACCGCCAATATGGCATTCACCGCTGATCTCAAGAAATTTAGGGGTTCTCTAAACGCCCCGGGCCTGAGAGCCGTGAGAGATGATGGCGAATTAGAGATCAACGGTCTGGCATGCACTTTTGACTCGTGCGAAGGCATCAAGGGGCTCTTTCTCGGAGACGCCTCTTTCAATCTTGCCAGCCTTGAATTTGCAGAAAAGAAAACTGGCGAAAAAAAACAGTTTTCCATGAACGGCCTGAAGATGAAAACCTCCAGTCAAGCATTGACCGACACCGTCAATTATTCCGTGACTGCGGGAATCGATCAGGTGATAACCAAAGATACGCTGTACGGACCGGGGGTCTGTGAACTGGAATTCCGCAAACTTGACGCGGCCTCGCTGGCCAAGCTTCAGCAGGCCTTCCAGGAACTGCAAGCCCAGTTCCCGCAGCGTTCTGTAGAAGAAATCAACCAGATGATGGTCGCTAAGTATGCCGAAATACTGCCTGGGCTGATTAAGAACTCGCCTGAAATCGAAGTCTCCCAACTTAGCCTCAAGACAAGCGATGGGGACTTCCTCGGCAAGGCAAAGATCGTTATCGATGGGACCAATGCTGCAGCTATGATCAACCCGTTGTTCCTTCTGAGCGCTGTGACAGCACACGCAGAATTCACTATCACTGACCTCCTGCTACAGAGGATTCATGAGTCAAGCCACAGGAAAGAAATCACCGCCGCTATTGAACAGGGAACTCGAGGGCCACTCAACGACGAAGAGATTAAAGCCTTAGCAGCATCAGAAGGCAAAAAACGCTTGGAAGCCCTCGTGGCGCAAAACATCCTCATCTATGAGGATGGACATTACAAGGCCAGCGCTGATTACCAACAGGGGCGTATAATATTGAATGGCCGCCCTCTGGCACTTCAGGACTTGCTGAAATAACCCTAATTCGTCCGCGTGTTGCCAAAGGCCTTTTTACATGAAGTGCTTACAATGACACTTGAACCCATCTCAAAAATGTGGATCAGGGTTCAGGGCAAGGCGCGGGGCGGCGAAAAAGCGCAGCATACACGGGCAGTATGTGAGCATTTTGAGCCGACCCGTAACGCCGCCATGGGGACTTAGTCGCCGTTTTGAGATGGGTTCATCAAACTCTTAAACTGGCGAAAATATGATTCTAAGGGGGTTCACGATGGTTGAGCAGTTGAGCAAAGAGACTTTCAAGGAAAAGGTGTTCGATTTTGAACATCAGAGGGCATGGAATTATGAGGGAGATCTTCCGTGCGTCATAGATTTTTATGCAGACTGGTGCGGCCCCTGCAAGATGGTGGCGCCGATCATGGAAGAGCTAGCACAGGAATACGAAGGAAAAGTCCTTTTTTATAAGGTGGATACGCAGGCTGAACAGGATCTTGCTGCTAT
>JBEQLC010000203.1:0-3785 GCA_040326175.1 Desulfobacteria bacterium
GCGACTCGAACGCGCGACTCTCTGCTTAAAAGGCAGATACTCTACCAACTGAGTTAACGGCCCTTATAATGCGGAAAAAGGTAACACCATACCATCCGGGTGTCAAGGGGAAAGGGGGGCAAAATCTGGCTTTTATGCCCGCTGGTATTGGTTTTTGTTGAAGTTGACAAACCCAATATAGTGTGCTTTTATTGATGTTCAAATGAAGCTCCCCGCAGCCCGCGAAGCACTGCCGTCAGGCAGAACCTGCGGGGTATCAAAGCGGAATTGCGCCGTAGCCAAACCCGCCTTCGCTCTGAAGAGCTACGGCGCGGTTCACCTTGCCCTTCATCCCTGCAGCCCCGCTGGGCGGGATCTCCGCTGCACTCCGACAAGCTGCAGGGTATTCGGGCGAAGGCTAATAAAGAACGTTTGCCGGCATTACAGACGTTGGAAAAGGAGCATGACAATGGGAACAGGTGTTTTGGACGTTGATGACAACAACTTTGAATCAGAGATATTGAAGGCTGAAAAGCCGGCCTTGGTAGACTTCTGGGCCCCATGGTGCGGCCCTTGCAAGGCTATCGGACCTGCTATCCAGGAATTGGAAGAGAAATACGGCGACAGCATAATTTTCGCCAGATGTAATGTGGACAACAGCCCCAATACCCCAACGCAATACAGCATCCGGGCCATTCCTACCCTCATTCTGTTCCAAGACGGTAAAGTAGTTGACCAAGTCGTTGGTGCTGTGCCAAAAACCAGCCTCGAATCATTAGTGCAAAAAGTACTCTAAATGTCTGAAGATCTATACGATGTTGCCATAATCGGCTGCGGACCTGCCGGGCTTCAGGCGGCTATCCATGCTGCCAGCAAGAAGGCGAAGGTTGTCGTCTTTGGAAAGCCACGCAAAAGTAGTCTGTATAAGGCCCATGTAGCCAATTACTGCTGCTATGAAGAGCCTATCTCGGGAAGGGAGATACTTGAGGCCGGAAGGAAACAGGCTGAAAGCTTTGATGCAGAATTCGTGGAAGAAGATATCATCGAAACGAAGAATGAGAACAATCTGTTCAGTCTCGTCACAGAAAGCGGTGCATCCTTAACCTCCAGGACCCTTGTCCTCTGTATGGGAGTTTCTCGAAAAAAGCTTGGCGTTAAGGGAGAAAAGAGGCTTGTGGGTCGTGGTGTTAGCTACTGTGTGGATTGCGATGCCAACTTTTTCAAAGGCACGGACGTGGCGGTCGTGGGGAACGAAAGCGCTGCCGTAACCGGGGCGCTGACACTCTTATCATACGCCAGTACCGTCCAGCTGATCTGCCGGAAACTCATGGTTATCGACACACTTTACGATCGACTGAGAGAGAGCCAGGTCAAGGTCGTGGAAGACACCTGGGTTAAGGAGGTCATTGGAACGGACGAGGTTGAGGGGGTATTGCTGAAGAACGGCGACACCTTGAATGTCAAAGGAGTCTTTGTTGAACTGGGTGCAAAGGGTGCTCTGGAGTTAGCAGCCAACCTTGGGGTCGTCTTTGATGCAGAGACCTTTAGTTCTGTTGAGACAAACAAGAAACAGGAAACCAACATCCCCGGCCTATATGCGGCTGGTGATATTGTGGGCCAGCCATGGCAAATAGCAAAGGCTGTGGGCGAAGGGTGTGTGGCAGGGATCGAGGCGGCAGAATACGCTAAGAAACTGGCCGATTCCTGAGCCAGTCAAGCCGGAGTGAAGAATCGATACATCTATCAGGCTGTTTTTCAAGGCGAAGGCCGCAAACCACTAAATCATTACTGAGGACCTGAGGATACTCTTATGAATCTGAAGAAAGTAGTCTATTTTGCCGTCTTGCTGTGGATGGGGGCCCACGTGCTGGGCTGTGCCTGGTTCCGGGCCAAAGAGCAGGAGACAGCCCAAGGGCTTGCCGAGGAGGGCATGGAGGCCTTCAAGGACGAAGACTACAAACATGCTATTGAATCTTTTCAGAAATTGAAAGACTGGTATCCATTCAGCAAGTACGCCATATTGGCCGAACTTAAGCTTGGGGATGCCTACTACCACCGCAAGGAGTACGAAGAAGCCATTTTTGCCTATGAGGCATTCGAGAACCTTCATCCCAAGAATGAAGCTGTCCCGCATGTGGTCTATCAAATAGGCCGGTGCTATTTTAATCGGCTCGATTCCATTGACCGAGACCAAGGCATGGCCAGAGAGGCGCTTCAGGCTTTTGAGAGGCTAATCCGTACCTATCCCACCAGCCCTTATGCCAGCAAGGCCGAGGAACATGTCAAGGTGTGTAATAGAAGCTTGGCTGAACATGAGTTCTATGTAGGCCTGTTCTATTATAAGGGCGAGCATTATAAGGCCGCCTTGGAGCGTTTTAGGACGGTCATCAGGTCGTACCCGGATCTGGGAGTTCATCATAAGGCCCTTGAGTACATTGCCTTGTGTCAAGCCAAGATCGACCAGGCCGGGCGTGACAGGAACTAGCTAGTTTCCATCCATAAATGGCCCTTTTCCCGATGAGCTGCGTTCTCCGCGGGTTTCCGTCTGCGGAGTACCATCTGTACACCTCAACGAAAACCCTTGTGTGGCCTTGCTCATCAGAAAAAACTCCTCATTTATGAATTGGAAACTTACCCAGTGCCCAACACTTGTTACGTTATTTATGGATAGGCACTAATTAAACTTATTTCAGAGACAAGACACTATCGTCCCCACTATGATCTTCAAAACCATGATCCTGCTGCCATTGGCCTATCTTCTGGGTTCTGTGCCCTGTGGTGTAATCCTGACCCGCATCTTCAGCGATGTGGATATTAGATCAGCGGGCAGTGGCAATATAGGGGCCTACAATGTTTTTAGGATAGCTGGAAAGAGGCTAGGACTCATGACCCTTGGAGGAGATCTCCTCAAGGGTGCCATCCCCGTACTGGTTGGGGTCTTTTGGTTAGGTGTTTCGGATTGGAAAGGGGAGGTGTTGGTCTCCCTGATAGCCCTTTCGGCCTTTGCCGGTCATCTCTTCCCTTTATTTTTGGGCTTCAAGGGGGGCAAAGGGGTGGCTACTGCTGCTGGTTGCTTCCTGGTCATCTCACCCATTGTCTTCCTGGTCTGCGTAATGGTCTACGTCTTGGTGCTTTGCTGGTGGGGGCACTCCTCGACCGGTTCTCTTACCGCGGCAGCTATTCTCCCGGGGGCGGTGTGGCTTGCCACGCACTCGGTCCCCCTAACAGGCTGTGCCTTAATCATGGCCGTGATCATATTCGTTCGTCATGCAGACAACATCAGACGTCTGCTTAAAGGGACAGAAAATTCGTTCCCACCATGAATGTTGAGACCTTTGCATAACCCCTTTTCACTAGTTGCATGAACTTTTTGACCCATCTACGGGCTTGCTCACTAAATCCTAAAAACTCGGCCTGATGGCCTCAAACAGTTTAGGATTTGCCCACTGACGGGGCCGTTCGCTTCGCCCGGATGGGGTGCCCCAAAAAGTTCATGAGGGGGGCGTTTCAAGGAGTTATGCAAAGATTTCAGCGTGTCTTTGGAGACGATCTTCGGTATTTTAGGGGGGATTTTAAAGGGGATGGATATTATGATACGGCCTTATAGACCCCTCGACCGGCTCTCTTGACCTTGCCCTGCTTGCTCAGCCTAAAAAGAACGTTCCGAATCTTCTTGTCTTCAAAACCCGTGCGTGCTTTCAGTGTTGCCACATTCACGCCGGTACGGGATCTTTTCATGACCCTAAGGATCTTTTCTGAACTTGTCACCTGGGGTTTGGCTTTTGATACTCGCTTCTTCTTGGTAG
>JBEQLC010000204.1:0-3771 GCA_040326175.1 Desulfobacteria bacterium
CCTGACGCGAGGTGATGGACAGGACCACATGACGATCCGCGTGGAACGAGCAGAATCTGTGAGTCTTTCCGAAGACGAGTTAATTATATCCAGGCTCGAAGATACAATCAGGGGGCATCTCTTTGTCCGGTGTAATGTGGAACTGGTTGATTACGGGGTTCTCCCGCGCACGGAAAAGAAGAGTAAACGAGTCTTTGATGGAAGAGAAGACTCGTAAATGATGGTTCAGATCGATAACCGGATGTTAAACATGGCAGGATGACGACGAAAGTGAAAAGACAGGGAGGGCTTTTTATCTCCCACGTGCTACCTTCTTGACTCCTTTTTCTGCCTCTTCCCAACGGACGCACCATTCCCTATATTTGCATTCAAGTTGATCGCAATATTCCCGGGATCTGCCGAAACAATCGTAGTTTCCTTCCTTCAGCTGTTTCTTGTGAATGATCGGAGAAATGACTTCCCTAAAGCAGATGTCGCAGAGGGACGATGTGAAATCATCTGGGCCCCAGGAGATCAAGGATTCTTTGTGCCACTCTTTTCCGCACTTTATGCACTTCACACGCAACTTATTCATAACATACACCACGCTTGGCTTCGGCTCTTTCTGTTCCTTGAAACGCCCGTGGAGTTTCTTTAAGCCACGAGCCGGGTGTATTACCGAACTTAGCAAAAAATATCAAGAATTTTCTAAATCTATCAAAACAGCGACCATTGCCTTTCAGGCTGCGGGTGAAAAAGGGAATCCCCAAGAAGAGAGAGCAGGCCGTCGGCAGTGTCATGAACACTTTATCTCACCCTTTCTGCATTATGTGTGCCACGTTGCTTCATGGAACACATTTTCACGCCATGACTCAACCCGCTCCTGTGATACCGCCGTATCAACTCATTGATTAAACGCCTAAATCTTGTTATGAGTCAGCCCAACAGGGTCTTGTCGTAGCCCGGTGTCGAGCACTTCCTAAAAAGATAGGACGCTTTGTTAACACGAGGCCTTGGTCATGTCAAGCATATATTGTGGTCCCCTTATAATAAAGCCCAATATATAGTGTCATTGCCCTAAAAAGGGATTTGCGGGAGAGAGAAAGTGCCGTCATCTCATTCCATAGTTTTACTTCTTGGTATCTTTGGAACTTCCTTTGTCATTGCTCTTTCCGGCGCTCTGATGCCGGGCCCGGTTTTAACGGTCACCATTAGCGAAAGTTCCAGACGCGGGTTTTGGGCCGGGCCGTTGATTATCGTGGGACACGGCATACTTGAACTTGCCCTCGTCATTCTGTTGCTCCTCGGACTGGGACCGTACCTGAAAAAGGATATTGTATTTGGTGTCGTTGGTCTCTGTGGCGCCTTGATTCTTATGTGGATGGCCTTCGGCATGTTTCGTTCCATCCCTTCTTTGAAGTTGAATCTGGAGCCTGGAGCGGAGGAAGGTAGGAATCCTATCTTGGCCGGCATCCTCATGAGTCTCGCTAATCCTTACTGGACCATCTGGTGGGCTACTATCGGTCTGGGCTACATTGTTTTTGCGATGAAGTTTGGTGCAGTGGGGGTGATCGCTTTTTTTGCAGGACACCTTTCAGCCGATTTTGCGTGGTATTCTATTGTATCCCTTACGATTTCAAGGGGTCGAAGTTTCCTTAGCGAGAGATTGTACAGGGGGATCATTGCAGTTTGCGCCTCTGCGCTGGTGGTCTTCAGCGTTTGGTTCGGATTCATGGGTATTCAAAAATTGGTTTCTATTCTGGTTGTGTGAACCTTGGCCAATTACTTGCCGGCTGACCACGGAATTAAAATGTGAACGTAAAGGTCGGGCACATAGAATTGGCCATTGTCGACGAAAACGGGCAGGCCGGTGTCCGAGGCTATAATGGCTGGTCATTGCCATGGTGAACGGACAACAATCGTCTTTTCATCTCATAGTAGCCTTTTTCCATCAGGGGCTTGAGGTGGACAATATCTGCTGTGTTGTATTGAATCAAGCGCTTCAGGGCGCTTCGGTCTCCATTTTCGTATGCCTTCCAGAGCCTCACAGCGTCATACCCGGTCATGCCTTCGATCTCAGAGGCCCGTGAAAGGGAGAATGTTTTTTCAATAGTCTTGAGTCCACCTCGATATCCCAACTTTTTCAGGAAAAAGCGCAGGTCGATATGGACTGGGGGAAGTGCAATGTGTGGAAAGTGACGTCTGATTATTGGCAAGTCAAAGAGGCTTCCATTGAAGGTGATAACTACGTCATAAGGTGCTACGCCTATTTCAAATTCATTCAGGTTTACCCCGTTCACAAAAGTCTGAACGTTGTGACCATCATACAGGCCGATGACAGTAATTTCATCTGCCCCGTGGTGTCCAACGCTGGTCTCGATGTCTAAATAGACGGCCCTATCCTTGAATGAATGAAAGAGCCGCCACATGTCTCCAGAGGAGAGTCTATCCTGGAAGAAGAGGATGTTCTTTAGGTTTTCGAGGGATTCTTGCAGGTTCTCGCGAACAAAGGTATCGCGGGCCGATGAAAAGAGGGGCTTTTCACAGTTTAGGTATTGTTTCCAGGTAAGGATGCCCCGTTGCCAGAGGCGCTGTTCGGTCTTCGGTCCAATGCCAGAGACGTGGATAAAGGTATGCTCAAGCAAGTCGCCACTTCAGTTTCAGCCGCAGACCCACGCAGAATCACGCATTCTGCAGACTCTTGAACATGTCGAATGCCTGCTTTGGGGTGACCCCATCATGGACAACAGCGTTTAGAGCCCTCATCATTGCCACCGGATGGGGATTCTGCCAGACATTTCTTCCCAAGTTGACCCCGATAGCACCTTTCTGCATTCCGTCATAGACAAAGTCAAAGACTTCCAGCTCGGTTTCGCATTTTGGTCCACCTGCCATGACCACGGGGACAGGACATCCGTTGGTTACCTTTTCAAAGTCTTCAGCGCAGTAATAGGTCTTGACGACCTTAGCACCCAATTCAGCAGCGATACGGCAAGACAGGGCCAGGTAGCGCGCAGTTCTTTTTTCAAGCTCTTTGCCGACGGCTGTGACCGCCATAACAGGGATGCCAGCGTCCTCACACTCATTGATGAGCAGGGCCAAGCTTTCAAGGCTCTGCCTCTCGTAATCAGTCCCCACAAAAATGGACAGACCCACAGCTGCCACATTGAGCCGGATCATTTCTTCTACCGACGTGGTAATGATTTCATTAGACAGGTCTTCTCCTACAACACTGGTGCCTCCTGAAACTCTTAGAATGATGGGGGTGTCAACATCAGGATCCACACAGGTACGTAGAACCCCCCTCGTTACAAACAGGCCATCTGCATAAGGAAGGAGGTCCCTAATTGTTTCGCCTGGCCTCTCAAGGCATCTGGTGGGGCCCTGGAAATAACCATGATCTATGGGAAGAAACTGGCAGTGTCCATCCGGCTTGACAAGCCGGGACAGACGATTCTTCATTCCCCACCCCAGACTGTCAGCACCTTTAATAGTTTTTCCCTTTGTGCCTTTCTGCTGCGATGGCATCTCAGACACGTTCCTTGCTTCTAAAACTCCTTCAGCATCTGCCATGTCTACATATCCTCCCTGACTCAACTTCGGATTCTGAATTGCGCTCGCTGTTGCAGTTCAATCGTCAGTAATCAATCCTCTTAGGGCAACTCACAGAGCTTGTCAATGGGCAACTATCTTTGTCCATCAAGGATTCCATTTACCCTTTAGTTGCATAAACAACATGGCAAAAGGTTGTAAAAACCAACAATAGCCTTTCTCCGCGAGATATTTGAACGA
>JBEQLC010000205.1:0-3689 GCA_040326175.1 Desulfobacteria bacterium
CCGAAGTCCCGCCGTCAGGCGGGGCCCTGAACCCTGATCCACATTTTTGAGATGGCTTGTAGTCTGGTGCAGTTCCGATAAACCGTAATACACAAAATGTCCGGACGGGACTCTTATGCAAGACCCAGTATCCATAACCTGGTACCCAGCATCTATCGGAGCATGGCCTCTATACGAATAAGCGGATGGCTGTGTCAAGGGCTTTCAGTGAAAGGGGGGTGGGGACAACTTAGGAAATCGAAGTAAAGAGAGTTCGCAAGTTCCTTTAGTTCAAACGTCCTCTGCCATCTGCTGCAATAAAAGGGCAGGTTTCAATTATCTATTTTTGCCGACGTGTCTTGCTTGTTTTGCCCTTGGCTTTTTTCATGGTTTCCTGCCAGACAATCAGCACAGGGCTTGCCACATAAACTGAGGAATAGGTTCCCACGAAAACGCCGATAATCAGAGCAAAGGCAAAATCATGGATAATGCCTCCTCCTAGAACAAAGAGAGCGACGACCACCATCAAGGTAGTCAAGGACGTTAGCAGGGTGCGGCTCAATGTCTCGTTTATACTCCGGTTTATGATTAATTCGTAAGGTTGTCGGTGATATTTACGGGAGTTTTCACGGATACGGTCAAACACAATGATGGTGTCATTTAGGGAATAGCCTATGATCGTCAAAAGGGCCGCAATGATTGGAAGGGTAAATTCTTTGTTAGTCAGGGAGAAGACCCCGACAGTAATAATGATATCGTGTATCAACGCGACAATAGCCCCCATGGCGAATTTCAGCTTCAGATAGAAACATAACACCAGAGTGACCAGCAACGCGATCAAAATCAGAATCGGGATGCTGAGACCAAATCTGGAAACTATGTAAAGGGTCAAAATGAGGCATGAAGCCATGATTATGCTCAGCATCCATTTGAGCTCAAACCGCCCCGAAATATAGACCACAATAAAGAGGATGGCGAAAAACATGGCAAAAAGCGCCTTCTCCCGAAGGTCTTTTCCAACCTTGGGGCCCACCATCTCCACACGACGCACTTCCGCCTTATTATCCGGATACGCAGACTCAAGCCCCTGTTTGATCTTGGAGGCCAGACTCTCCAAGCCCTCGGTCCCCTCGGTTGCCCTGATCAAGAACTCATGCTCTGTCCTTTCTCCAAATCCCTGAACCGAAGTGATACCTAGATCTATTCCTTTCAGAGCCTTCTTGATAAGCCCGGGTTCTATCTCCTTTGAGAACTTGACCTGAACCACCGTGCCACCCGCAAAGTCAACCCCGTACCTGGGTCCCCCCTTGATAATTAGAGAGACAATGGTGATGGCGATCAGGGCCAAGGAGGCCACAAAGGCGATTTTTCTTTTACCTATGAAGTCGATGTTGATGTCAGGTTTGACAAATTGCATATTTCAGTCACTCGTCTAGATGCTTAGTCTCTTTATGTGCCGCTGAAGAATCAGATAGTCAAAAATGAGCCTTGAGACCACAATAGCGGTAAAAAGGCTTGCCAGGATGCCGATAGTGAGCGTCACAGCAAAGCCCTTTATGGGCCCGGTGCCAAATTGAAAGAGGACCAGGGCCGCAATGAGGGTGGTCACGTTGGCATCAAGAATCGTCAAGGTGGCCTTTCCGTAACCGGCATCCACCGCAGCTCTGGGGGTCTTGCCTACTCGAACCTCTTCCCGAATGCGTTCAAAGATAATCACGTTGGCATCCACAGCCATACCAATGGTCAGAATGATTCCGGCTATGCCCGGGAGAGTGAGCGTCGCCTGAAAGAAGGCCAAAGCTGCCGCAATCAAGATAATATTCAGGCCAAGGGCAACATTTGCAATGATACCGGCTCCTTTGTAGTAAATAGCTATGAAAAGAACCACGAGGATGCCACCGACCCACATGGAAAGGAGCCCTTTCTCAATCGAGTCGCGGCCAAGGGAGGGTCCCACAGTCCGCTCTTCAAGAATCGTGACCGGAGCGGGCAGGGCACCCGCCCTAAGCACAATAGCCAGGTCCCTGGCCCCTTCAGTAGTGAAGTTGCCCGTGATACGTGCACGCCCCCCGCCGATCTTCTCCTGGATGACCGGAGCTGAGTAAATGCGCCCGTCCAGTACTATTGCAAGGCGTTTTTTTACGTTCGCTTCGGTAATTCGTTCGAAAAGCCGGGCCCCCTTTTTATCAAAGTCGACCGAAACGTATGGTTCACCGAATTGGGAGTCGATCTGAACCCTGGCATCGGTCAGATATTCGCCCGTGAGATAGGTTCGTTTCTTGACCAGGAAGGGGGTCTTTGTCTCCCGCCTTGTGACCTTGTCTTGGGTAATCTGATAAAGGATGTCATCGGCCGGTGGAATCTTTCCTTTCAAGGCGTCCTGAACGTCATGCTCCTCGTCCACCAGTTTGAATTCCAGAAGGGCTGTCTGTCCAATCAGGTTGATGGCCCTTTGGGGGTCCTTGATTCCCGGGAGCTGGATTAGTATGCGATTTTCCCCCTGGCGACGAATGTCCGGCTCGCTCACACCAAACTGGTCTATGCGGTTTCGGATGGTTTCCATTGCCTGTTTGGACGCCATCTCTTTTATATACTTGACTTCCTGTTCAGGAAGGTCGAGGCGCACAACAAGATCCTCACCTTCAGAAGTCTTGGATACGAGCCGGAGCCTCGGGAACTGCTTGTCAAGCATGTCGTCGAAAGCCTCAGCGTCTTGCACATTTAATATGCGGAGCGATATTTCAATCTCTTTTGCCCGGTCGAGATCAGCGTATCTAATGCCGGCCTTTTTCATGGCATCCCGGAGCTCTTGAGCGGTCTGTTCGATTCTGTTTTCGACAGCCTTCTGCGTTTGAACTTCCAGCACAAGGTGCATGCCCCCCTGGAGATCAAGGCCCAGATGGATCTTCTCGGTGGGGAGTATGCCAAGAGACCTCCACCACGCAGGGAGATTCGGAGAGACCGAAGGCACCACATACACCAATGCTAAGACTATGAGAGAAAGAATGGGAAACAGCTTCCACTTGAGTTGCATAGATTCAATATTCCTTAACAAAACGAGCCAAAGTACGCCTCTGGGAAGGTGCCCGAGAGGCTATCCCCAAATGGCCTTGTTCATTACCGGGTGCCTAAGCCCGCGAAGCGATCCCCCAACCTCTTGTGGGGGAGCTTCACAAAAAGTCTTTGGCAAACCGAAGGTGTTACGATGATTCTCCTTTATTGCTTGGGAGCGTCGCTTCGTGCCAGTCCTGCTATGTTGCCGCGTCCCACCTTCACACGCACCTTTTCTGAAATCTCAAGTGTCACAACTGTGTCGGTGATCCCCGTAATCCGTCCATACAACCCACCGCTTGTGATGACGCGATCTCCTTTCTTGAGGTCGCCGAGCAGCTGGCGATGCGCTTTCTGTTTCTTCTGCTGGGGTCGTATCAAAAGAAAGTAGAATATGGCAAACATCAGGATCAGGGGGACCATGGCCCCAAATCCGCCACCCTGTCCGGATGCGCCCCCTCCCGTGCCCATGGCATATGCTAGGTCAATCAAGATAAATACCTCCTCTGGTTGTTAGTCTTTGGTCATTGGTTAAGTAGTTGAGTGGGAGAACCGGAGAGCGGAAGAACCATACACAACCCGCAACTCGTAACCCGAAACTCGCAACTCCGCAATCGACAATATTCAATGGACAATATTCGATCACTTGAGCTTCCAGT
>JBEQLC010000206.1:0-3673 GCA_040326175.1 Desulfobacteria bacterium
ATAGTGGGCATTGATATGGAGATCCGCAGCAGGATCCCATGTATTGTAATCTGCGCCATTAAGAATACCGTAAACGTCAGCCGACCTCTTCTTAAAGATTCCTTCCATGCCCAGCCCGAATTCGGGCCTCTGTATCTCCTGGCTGTATGTGGGGCTCACCGTGGTGATGGCATCCGCATATACAATGCCTGCCTTCAGGAGGCTAATCTTGCCCCAGAACTCTATACCTTCCGGATGGAACTCTGTGGCTGGAAGGCCGCAAATGGAAAGCTTGCCTGCAGGAAAAAGCCCCTGGTACCCCAAGTTGTGAACGGTCATGACCGAGGCAACATCCGAGAAGAAAGGATCTGCCTTGAAAAGGGTTTTTAGATAGGCGGGGATCAATCCGGTTTGCCAGTCGTGGCAATGGACCACGTCA
The DNA here is from genome assembly GCA_040326175.1 of Desulfobacteria bacterium. Taxonomy (GTDB): domain Bacteria; phylum Desulfobacterota; class Desulfobacteria; order Desulfobacterales. Next base: position 419 of record JBEQLC010000206.1, read on the forward strand.
AAACTCAACCCTGTTTCCTTGGCAAAAAGCAGGGCAGCTCGGCAGAAATAACTAAATCTCTCCAAGTTATCAGGGTAATCCCCTTTGGGCGTGCCATATAAGCCGGACCGGCCAAAGAAGTCTTCCCTGTCAAAGAGATAGACAGGGACCCCTTCCTCGGTGGAGGTTTCCAGGATGTCACCCCTGAGTATCGTATCTCCTAAAGGGACTTCAAGCCCCTCAAGAGACTTCTTGATTTCAAAACTCCCGTCTTTCACCGTCCGATAGAACGGAAGACCCACCCTTATGTCCACACCCAGGTTCTTGAGGCAGGCAGGGAGCGAACCTGCTACATCGGCCAACCCACCGGTCTTGGCAAACGGCGCCACTTCAGAGGCGAGAAACCAGACCTTCAGAGGTTCGGTCATGAATTACTCTCCGCTTATGAGGCTTCTGCCCCTCCATGGCGTGCATGCACGCACAACAAAACGAGTGCCCAAGTAGCCACCTGCTAAGCAGGTGGCCTCCTACTCATTATCCTTTTCCACGGCCTCCAGCAGATCACCGTAGATGTCAGGTGCTGAATAGACTACACGGTTCCATGACGGAATCTGCGTCCCTTCCTTTTCTTGACTTGCCTGTTCCCAGGCCGTGACAATAGAATCTCTGAAGTATCTGACTGTCAACTCCTCTTGATGCCGGTCATAGATCAGGTCGTTCGACTCAGCATCGTCGCTGTAGCTCTTCACAAAGCTTATGGCCGTGTTGTAATAGGTATGCTGGAGCATATCGATAAAGGAATCGTCAATGGCCATGCCGTGCGAACGAACGTAGTTCAGATAGAATTTGGCAATGTCCACAGCCATCCTGTGAAGGCCGCTTCCGGCATTCCTTTCAGAAAGCTCTTGATGTTTATGCTCATAGTTCTTGCAGAGATCGATCTGGGCAATCTTTTTTGGCGTGAGACGATTATAGACCTCAGAGAGTGTGCTTACCTCAAGACCCCAGTCATAGGCTATGTTTATGGCCCTTCCAAGGCGGGCTAAGAAGCTAAACTCGCCAGCCAGGGGATAACGAAAGGTGCGATGATAGCGAAAGAACTGTTCCAGCGTGTGGTGGCCGCGATCATACATGATTCTTGCCAAGGCTTCTGCAAAGGGGGCCACAAAGAGCCGTGTTGTTCTTCCCTTCATCGCCATCTCTGTGGGTGAAATCCGGGCATAATAGCCCTTGCAGAACTCAAAATCGTTATTCGGGTTTGCTGTTGGCTCAATGAGACGGCCCAGGAGCATTCGGTCATAGGTGACGATGTCGCAATCGTGCAGTGCAATCACATCAGAGACTGCGCTGGCAAAGAGATATCCGAGGGTAATCCATACGGACTGGCCCTTACCCGGGACACCGGTCGGAATCTTTTGTTCTTCAAGCTTTTTGAAGATCTCGCCAATCCTGGGCCCTTCCACCCAGACGACTTTTACGTCCCGACCTTCTTTTTTCAGCCTACCGAAATACTCTTTGGCTTCCCTGAACTCTTTTTCCTCCTTGGCCCCTCCCAGGGCCACCACCACAGAACATAGATAGTCCACGCGATTGATCTCATCGATGATATTCTCCAGCACCCCCGGAACATGAATTTCATCATAAAGGGAGGGCAGAAGAAGGCTGATACACATGTGTCTGGAAAACTTCTCCAGCTTCTTCTCCAGCCGCATCAGGTGTTCTTCGGGATCAAAAAGATCGTAAAAACCATGGATAGTAGTAATATATCCTTCTTGATGAAACTCACTCACGACATTACCTCCTCTGTCTTTCTAATCAACCAGCAAGATCCGCAGATCCATAACATTCGTGTTGGTCGGCCCGGTGATAATCAGATCTCCAAGCTTTTCAAAAAAGTGATAGGCATCGTTATTCCTCAAGGAATCAGCAGGGTTCAGGTCCAGGGCTTCAGCCCTTCGGATAGTCTGACTGTCGGCAACTGCGCCGGCTGCATCGGTCGGACCGTCGGTCCCGTCTGTGCCGGCGCTCAGCACTACGATCCCTTCCTGGCTATTCAGGCCCATGGCTGAGGCAAGGACAAATTCCTGGTTGCGCCCCCCCAGCCCCTGGCCGGTGATCGTCACCGTGGTCTCACCCCCTGAAAGCACGCACGCGGGAGGAGAAAGGGGATGGCCGCTCCTCAAGATCTCTTTTGCAATGCCGGCATGAACAAGGGCTACCTCTCTGGTCTCCCCTTCAATCATGGTCGAAAGGACAAGTGTGTTGTACCCCAAACCACGCGCCTTTGCTTCAGCAGCCACAACGCACGCCAGGTTGCTTCCCACGATGACGCTTTGTGTACGTGTAAAGACCGGGTCTGCCGCTTTTGGTGTCTCGGGGATCTTTCCTTCAGTGCCCTTCTGGATATGGCTAAGCACAGCTTCGGGAACTGTTTCACGAATATCATATTTTTCCAAGATTTTCATGCACTCCTGAAAGGTACTCGAATCGGGAACCGTAGGACCGGAGGCTATCACATCAAGGTCATCCCCGACCACGTCTGAAAGCATCAACGAGATCAGGGTTCCAGGGTATACCGCCCGAGCGAGGCCACCTCCTTTGACCATGGATATATGCTTGCGCACAGCATTGACCTCATGAATCGTGGCCCCACAAGCAAGGAGGGCCTTGGTGGTCTCCTGTTTCTCCTGAAGGCTGAGGCCTTCGGCCGGAAGTGGAAGCAGGGCCGACCCGCCACCAGAGATCAAACATATTACCATGTCTCGCTCGCCTGCCTTGGAGCCAAGATTAAGAATGGCACTCGCCCCTTCCAGGCCGGCCTCATCCGGCACTGGATGGCCTGCTTCTATAAGCTTTACGCAACTCAACTCTGCCACATGGCCGTATTTTACGTTAATCAGACCGTCGGTGATTCTGTCTCCCAGGATCTCCTCCATGGCTTTTGCCATGGGTCCCCCTGCCTTTCCCGCTCCGATCAGATAGATGTGCTCAAACTCTGTAAGATCATAGGCCCTGTCGTGGACAAAGAGCTGGTTGTCTTCGCGCCTGCAATACTGTTGAACAGCCGCGGCAGGTTCCACGGCCTGAACGCCGGCCCCGAAGATATCGAGGGCGTCTTTTCTCATTCGGACAAGATCCCTTGATCCCATATTCACCCCTTTGGACTCACGATTGACGATTGGAAGGAGAACTACACCCGCAGGTAACCAATCTTCATGGTCTCGTAAAAAGTCATCAGGCGGACGGCAAAGTAAAAAGCTCCAGATGCAAGGCGCG
>JBEQLC010000207.1:0-3656 GCA_040326175.1 Desulfobacteria bacterium
TGGGGGGCTTCTATCAATTTTTCCAGCAAATTATTACAATGAGAAGAATAAGTGAAGGCTGGTCGGGGCGAGAGGATTTGAACCTCCGACTTCCTGCTCCCAAAGCAGGCGCGCTGCCAGGCTGCGCCACGCCCCGTAGAACTTAAATGTTTATCACGCCTTTTTGGTGGATGCAAGCCAAACCCCGACAAGCCGGAAAACCCGAAGCTCGAAATCCGAAATCCGAAATCCGAAACAAATCCGAAATACGAATTTCCAAATGTTTAAAACAATAAACTTTAGTCAGCGTGCGGCAGACTTCGGTCATTTGAATTTTTGTCATTCGATATTGTCTCGTATTAGCGCAAAGGTTGCGCCTGGCGGCTTGAGAACATCACACTTCGTGCCGATATTCGTATTTCGAATTCAGTTTCTGCCAGAAAAAACACGAATTCTATTATTAAGGGACTAAAGGATACTTCCTAAAGTATTCCTTTATAGCTTCCGATATGGCTTGGGCAGCGCCGGATATGACCTCGGGCTTCCTGAGTTGGGCCTCTTCAGCGGGATGGCTCAGATGGGCAATCTCAACCAAAATGGCCGGCATGTCAGCACCCTCGAGGACCAATAAAGGCGCCTCGCGAATTCCTGCGTCCACAGGGCTTAGTTTTCCCGTCAGATGCCTGTGTACAAGTTCTGCCAGGAGCTGACTCTCGGCTGTATGCTTGCCTTGAATGTCCTCCCAGAGAATAGGTTTCTCTCCTGTTTCCCACGAGTTCCCGTATTGTCGATAGGGTGTGAAACCTGAACCAGCGTTGCGACGACGATGATAGAATACGACCGTGCCGCGGCCCCGGTGTCCAAAGGCTCCCCCTGCATGAATGGAGATAAAGATATTGGCATGGTAATGGTTTGCCACTTCGGTCCGACGTTCGATATCAAGGCTGTAGTCGTCATCGCGGGTTAGGTGTACTTCGTATGTCGGTGAAAGGATCTCCCTTATTTCTTGGGCTACTGAGAGCGCGACAACTTTTTCAGCCAGCCCGGACGGCCCAACAGCACCCGGATCATGGCCTCCGTGCCCGGGGTCCAGCACGACGACTTTTCGGACGGGCAAATTCTCGATGGGCGATATGGGTTGAGCTGAGGATGCACTGATGGGAACCGACACCCATACCAGCAGGAGAAGCCAGACCAGGCGTGAGATCGCTCCCCGGTGATCGGACATGGCACAATTTCTACAACTCGTCGAAACCCAGGACAGCATTATGGCTTAATTCCCCTTGACAGGATTTCAGCTTGACAATATTTCTCGGCGCTTGGTACATTTTAGTGTCTTAGACAGACAAAGCATTGTTTGTGATCCTTTACAATTAATATCACTTTCTTAGAAAATCAATACCCCTCATGCGAGAGTGGCGAAATTTGGCATACGCACTGGACTTAGGATCCAGCTCCCGCTAAGGGATTGGGGGTTCAAATCCCCCCTCTCGCACCAACTCAAAAGCTTTGGAAAGGAATTTGATGAAAGTAGACGTTGAAGACATTAGCACAATTAAGAAGACGCTGAACGTGGAAATCCCTGAAGCCGACGTGACCCGGGAGCTCGACAAGTCGTATAAGACCCTTAAAAAGAACATAAAGATCAAAGGGTTTCGTCCAGGAAAGGTGCCGCTTGCCCTTTTGGAGCGGCGTTTCAATAAGGATATTCATGCAGAGGTTTCCGGTCAGTTGATCCAGAGTTCCTACGTTGAGGCACTCCAAGAGACCCAGCTCGTGCCGGTAGGTGAGCCCGATCTAGACCCCACAGAGCTCGAGAAGGGGAAGCCTTATCAATATTCTGCTACGATAGAGGTGCGGCCCCCCATCCCTGACCTTGACCTAAAGGGCTTAAAGCTGAAGAAGAAGGTGCACAAGGTCGGGGATGAACAGGTTGAGGCACACCTTAAGTTCCTCCAGTTTGGCCAGGCCCAGCTTAAGAGCATCGAGGAAGACCGCCCGGCCAAGCAGGGTGACCACGTACTCATTGATTACGAGGGGTTCAAAGACGGCGAGTCCTTTGCGCCCGCAGGCAAAACTGAAAACTTTGGTGTTGAGGTTGGATCGGGACGGATATTGAAGGATTTTGAAGAACAACTCGTGGGTATGGGTCCGAATACGAGCAAGGAATTCCCCGTGCATTTCCCGGCCGATTATTACAATAAGGATTTGGCTGACGTAGAGGTTACCTTTAAAGTCACGCTGAAGGAGATCAAGAAAGAGGTTTTGCCGGAGATTGATGATGAGTTTGCAAAGGATTTAGGGGAACATGAAACATTAGACGAGCTCAAGGAGACCGTCCAGAATCGACTGGAACGGACATTCGAGACCCGATCCGAACAGGAACTCCGCCGCGATATCATAGACATGTTGATCGAGCAGCAGGACTTTGAGCTTCCAGAGGTCTTAGTCAAGAATGAGTTAATCGGTTTGGTCAAGGAGGCGCACGATGAGTTGTCCCGTAGAGGGATGTCCTTGGAGGACACGGGTCGCACGGAGGAGAGCCTTTCTAAAGAGTACTATCCGCGGGCAGAAAGGCGGGTGCGGGAGTATCTGCTTTTGCATAAGGTGGTTGAGCAGGAGGAGATCACTTTGACAGATGACATGCTGGAGAAGGCCTACGAAGAGATGGCCGGGGCTATGGATCAACCCGTGGACACGATCAAGCAACTGCACAACAACTATAAGCAAGCCTATGAGGTTTTCAAGCAGAGCACCCTTGAGAAACAGGCCATCAGATCGATCATCGAGGATAGCAAGATTGAAATCGTGGAGGCTGAACAGGCAGAAGCACAAAAGCCACAGGCCGAGACCTTGGAATCAGAACCTGAAACAGAACCAGACAAAACTGAGGAAGGAGACAAGTGATGCCGCTTATTCCCATGGTTATCGAGCAGACCAGTCGGGGGGAACGGGCCTATGACATATATTCCCGGCTGTTGAAAGATCGGATTGTCTTTCTCGGGACACCCATGAACGATGAGATTGCCAATCTTCTAATTGCCCAACTACTTTTCCTGGAAGCAGATGACCCTGACAAGGACATCAATTTCTATATTAATTCCCCGGGTGGTATGGTGAGCGCAGGCTTGGCCGTCTATGATACCTTGCGTTACGTAAAACCAGACATATGTACCCTGTGCATGGGCCAGGCAGCCAGCATGGGTGCCGTGCTGTTGGCTGCGGGAACAGAGGGGAAACGATATGCGCTTCCAAATGCCAGAATCCTCATTCATCAGCCCATGGGAGCGTTTCAAGGCCAGGCCTCGGATGTGGCCATTCAGGCGAAGGAAATCTTGCGGATGAGAGAGACCTTAAACCAGATCCTTGCCTTCCATACGCATCAGGATTTTGAAAGAATACAAAAGGATACAGACCGCGATTTCTTTATGAGCGGCGAGGAGGCCAAAGAGTACGGCATTCTGGATAATGTCATTTCCGAGCGGGAAGTTGAGCCGACCCCCAAAGATAAGAAGAAGTAAAGATTCGGACCCAAAGGCCTACCCCCGTAAAGGGGTTAGTATCAAAAGTACATTAAGTGCCTAAAGTGATCTAAAATGCCTAAAATGACCGGCCCGCCAATTTTAGGTACCTGCGGTCACTGCTTTTACAGGCATACCCGGATCATCTCTGACTTG
>JBEQLC010000208.1:0-3649 GCA_040326175.1 Desulfobacteria bacterium
CTATTCGCATTACCCATCTGCCAACCAGTATAGTGGTACAATCCCAACAGGAGTCTTCCCAGCACCGCAACAAAGCTATTGCCATGAAGATTCTAAAGTCGCGGCTGTATGAACGCGAGGAAAAGAAAAGGGCAGACGCAAGACAGGCAGACTATAAGGAAAAGGAAGGGATTGCTTGGGGGAGCCAGATCAGGTCCTATACCTTGCAACCTTACCAGATGGTAAAGGACCATCGAATCAATCTTGAGATTGGGAATGTCAATGATGTTTTGGATGGAAACCTGGATTCTTTCATAGAAGGAGTGCTGCTCGCAAAGGCATAGAAGCTTTGGCCCAATGTGGGATGTTGGGATGGAAGGATACTAGGTCCTTTCCGGCCCGTAAACCTCAAATAAGAAATACGAATTTTCCATCATTTGGGCTCTTAAAATTGTCTGGTGCAAGGTTGCCTGTGACACGCAAAAAGGCAGCGCTTCGTGTCGGTTTTTTTTAAGGGCACAAGTCGGACGGTACTGAAGATAAGAGAATCAAGGGGGACATCATGGCTAAGGTATTGGTTGTTGATGACGAAAAAAGCATAAGGACCCTTTGTGCAGAAGAACTTGAAGAAGAGGGCTACGAGGTCATCACAACTGGAAAATGCAAGGATGTACTTGACCTGATTGCCTCGATGCAGCCCTCTGCCGTGGTTTTGGATATCCGCATGGAAGACTGCGATGGGTTGGACTTGCTGCAGGAAATACGCAATGCCTATCAAGGCCTTCCTATTATCTTGAACACAGCCTACGACTCTTACAGAGAGGACGTCAAATCCGTTGCGGCCGATCACTATGTGGTCAAGTCTTATGACCTGGCAGAACTCAAATCCAAGCTTGCGATAGTATGCAAAGGAAAGAATCGCTCATGAAAGCGATCTACATATTCAATGTGCTAGCCAGGCTCCCCGAGAGGATAAAGTCCTTAGAGAAACTAGCTAATAATTTATGGTTTAGCTGGCATCATGACACAGGAAATCTGTTCAGACGTATGGACGCTGAGCTTTGGGAGTCTTCAAAAAATAACCCGGTCTACATGCTAGGGGCCATCAGTCAAGAGAGGTTGGAGGAATTGGCAGGAGATGCAGGCTTTTTGGCCCAGACAGACCGTCTTTGTGAGAAGTTAGAAAAGTACCTCTCTGTTGAGCCTTCCAAGGTGCCCGGAGCCCAAGACGTGGACCGATTTCGCGTTGCCTACTTCTCTGCAGAATTCGGCCTGGCCGAGTGTTTGCCAATCTATTCCGGAGGTCTGGGCGTCCTTGCAGGGGACTATCTTAAGTCTGCCAGTGACTTGAATTTTCCCGTTGTCGGCGTTGGCCTCTTTTACCATGAAGGCTATTTTCAGCAGTACTTGAACGCCGACGGGTGGCAGCAAGAGGCCTATCCTGAAAATGACTTTTCCACTATGCCAGTGCAGCTCATGAGAGATGAAAACGGGAGCCCTATCATGGTGGAGGTGTTTATCTGTGGCGACTCGGTCAAAGTCCAGACGTGGCGTATAATGGTGGGACGAATACCCCTTTACTTGCTCGATACCAATGTTAAGGAAAACCCCCCCGAGCACCGATATATTACGTCCAGGCTCTATGGGGGTGACTGGGAGATGCGACTCAGGCAGGAGATTGTCTTGGGCATTGGCGGCGTTCGAGCGCTCCGGGCTCTTGGCGTAGAACCTTCCGTACACCACATGAATGAAGGCCATTCTGCTTTTTCCGCCTTGGAACGGATTAGGATCCTCAGAAGTGATCATGGCCTATCTTTTGATGCTGCAAGGGAGTTCGTGATTGCTACCAATACCTTTACGACCCATACTCCTGTGCCGGCTGGAAACGACACGTTTTCACCAGAACTGATGCACGCGCACTTCAACGATTATGTCCAATCCCTCGGCATTGCTTTCAAGGTGTTTTTGGGCTTTGGTAGACTGGAGCCGACCAACGATCATGAGGCCTTCTCTATGACGGTGCTGGCCCTGAGGCTATCGGCCCACGCCAACGGAGTGAGTCGGTTGCATGCCAGGACTTCTCGGAATATGTGGAAGAAAATCTGGCCTAAAAATCCCGCGGAAGATGTGCCGATCAACTATATTACCAATGGGATTCATATCCCCTCCTGGATCTCGTTGGATATGGCAGAGCTATTTGACAGATATCTGGGACCAAACTGGGTCGAAGACCCGGACAGCCAGAGGGTCTGGAAGCGGGTAGATCAGATTCCAGATTCAGAACTGTGGCGCACTCATGAGAGGCGACGAGAGCGCCTGGTCGCCTTTGCAAGGCAAAAGCTTAATGCCCAGCTGAAAAACTGGGGGGCCTCAGCTCGGGAAATCGGCGCCTGTGCAGAAGTGCTTAACCCTGAGACACTGACCATCGGATTTGGCCGGCGCTTTGCCGCTTACAAACGGGCGGCCCTTATCCTTCAAGATGAGGAGCGCCTTGTCAAACTGCTTACCCATACTGAACGTCCTGTTCAAATTATTATGGCGGGTAAGGCCCATCCCGAGGACGCCCCGGCCAAAGAGATTATCAGGAGAATTGTTCATTTTGCCAATCGAGAAGATATTCGGCACCGGTTTGTATTCATCCAGGATTACAATATCAGGGTGGCCAGTATGATACTTCAGGGATGCGATGTATGGCTCAATACTCCCCGGAGACCTCTGGAGGCCTGTGGTACCAGCGGAATGAAGGCGATTCCAAACGGGGTTTTGAACCTAAGCACCCTTGATGGATGGTGGGCCGAGGCCTACGACCAGAGTTATGGCTGGGCCATTGGCCGCGGCGAAACCTATGAAGATCACCAGTTGCAGGACGAGATCGAGAGCCGAGATGTATACAACCTTATAGAGCATGAGATCGTGCCACTGTTTTATGACCGGGGATCGGATAATCTCCCCAGTGACTGGATAGAAAAAATGAAAGCAGCCATGCATCATCTTTGCCCTACATTCAATAGCCACCGGATGATTTTGGAGTACACCGATCAATACTACGTTAGTGCGTCCAGGCGTCACAATGAGCTTTCCAGAGAAGACATGAAGGGCGCCAAGGAACTGGCGGAATGGCGACAGAAGATCATGACCAACTGGGACCAGATAAGGATTCATCGCGTTCGCGTTCATGATGGCAAACCTGTACCAGTATCGGGCAGTCTTAGAATCGAAGCCGATATCTTCTTGAATGAACTTGACCCCGAAGACGTAGATGTTGAGATCTACTGCGGGCCACTGAACCTCAGGGATGATTTTACGGAAAGAAATACCAAACAGATGAGAACCGTGGATTCTGACGGCAATGGTAACCACCATTTTGAAGGGGAAATACCGTGTGGTGAGACAGGCAAATATGGATTTACCATCAGAGTTCTGCCAAGCAGTCGAAAACTGGAGACCCCATATACTGCCGGCCTGGTTATCTGGGCGGACGAGCAGGCGATTGTTGCCACGTAGGCTGGAGAACTTACGAGCTTCTTCCGTTCACTGATCGTTGGAACACAAAGCTTCCCCCTGTAGCATTTCACAGAAGAACAGACTCTTGTCATCTGATCAAAGATACAAGGACAAAACATGCCACGTCTACTGCTGATTAATCCGGCGGGGTCCCACAAAGGGCTTG
>JBEQLC010000209.1:0-3648 GCA_040326175.1 Desulfobacteria bacterium
CGCATTCTTGAGATGGCTTATAGAGACGAATAACCAATGACTAACAACCTAATGGAAAAAGCAGACCGGGTAATAGCTGCCACGTATAAGCGGTTCCCAATAGTCCTGACCAGGGGCGAGGGGTGTACCCTGTTCGATGAAAAGGGTGACGCCTATACGGATTTTGTGGCTGGAATTGCAGTCTGCAATCTGGGGCACGCCCACCCGGGAGTTGCCGAAGCCGTGGCAGATCAGGCACGCCGCCTGGTGCATGTTTCAAACCTCTATTACACTGTGCCACAAACAGAGTTGGCTGAGTGGCTGGTTGAGCACTCTTTTGCAGACAGGGCGTTCTTCTGTAATAGCGGTGCAGAGGCGAATGAGGCAGCGATTAAACTGGCACGGAAGTATTCTAAGGATCGAGGCGCCCCGGAACGGTTCAGGATCATTACCATGGAAGGATCTTTTCATGGCCGCACCATGGCTACACTGAGTGCTTCAGGCCAATCAAAGATTCACAAGGGCTTCGAGCCACTTGTGGACGGTTTTGACATCGTCCCCTTCAATGATCTGGAGGCTGTTCGAAATGCCATCACAGGGGAGACATGCGCGGTCATGCTGGAACCTATTCAGGGTGAAGGCGGTGTTCAATGTCCTCGCCCCGGATACCTGGAAGACTTGAGGAAGTTGTGCGACAAGCATGGATTACTCCTTATCTTTGATGAAGTGCAGACCGGAATGGGTCGGACAGGAAAGCTATTTGCACACGAGCATTTTGGAATGACACCTGATATCATGACGTTGGCTAAGGCCCTGGCAAATGGGCTTCCAATGGGCGCGATGCTGGCCAGGGAAGATGTCGCCGCCTCCTTGACGGCGGGTTCTCATGCCTCCACTTTTGGGGGGACCCCGCTGGTTGCGGCCGCAGCCCTAACTGTGGTGAAGAGTCTTGTGGAGGAGGGTGTCCTCCAGAACTGTGAAAGGGTAGGGGCGTATTTCAAGGATCGGCTACTTGAACTCAAGGCAAAATATGCCTTTATTCAAGAGGTGCGGGGAGAAGGACTTATACTTGGTCTTGATCTTGCTATTGACGGTGTTCCAGTTGTGAAGGCATGTATGGACCGAGGATTCTTAATCAACTGCACACAGGAACATATTCTGCGGTTCATCCCGCCGCTGATTATTCAAGAGGGACAGATAGACTCACTCATTGAATGTCTGGGTAGCATATTTGAGGACATGGCAGTCGATATATCATGAAAAAAGACCTTTTAACTCTCAGGGATCTTAGTGCTGATGATTGCGAGGCGCTGTTTGAGCGATCATTAGAGATGAAACAACAACATGCGGCCGGCATGCCTGATCGGACGCTTGAGGGTAAAACCTTAGGGCTTATATTTGATAAGCCTTCTACCCGAACGCGTGTCTCCTTTGAGGCAGCTATGGTGCAGCTCGGCGGGACTCCTCTCTTTCTGAGTACCCAGGACACACAACTGATTCGAAACGAGCCTATTGCCGACACAGCGAATGTGCTCTCAAGATATCTGGACGGCCTGGCGGTGCGTACCTATTCTCAGGACTTACTTAACGAGCTTGCAGCGGCATCGTCGATTCCTATCATAAATGGGCTGACCGATCTCTATCATCCCTGTCAGGTCTTAAGCGACCTGATGACCATCTTGGAGAATAAGGGAGGGCTCGAAGGCCTTAGGATTGTTTGGGTTGGAGACGGAAACAATGTGGCTCATTCGTGGCTAAACGCGGCAGCCATTCTTCCGTTGCACTTGGTTGTGGCATGCCCTGAAGGATATCAGCCTGACGAGGCCATTCTAAAGGCTGCCATTGAGGATTCCAAGGGTGGAATTGAAGTAATTACTGATCCGGAAGAAGCCGTGCGCGATGCGGATGTTATTTATACAGATGTTTGGGCCAGCATGGGCCAAGAGAGCGAACATGGACTTCGAAGGAAGTTCTTTCAACCCTATCAGGTGAATGGAGGCCTTGTGGCCAAGGCCAAAGAGGACGTCATTATCATGCACTGTCTGCCGGCCCACAGGGGAGAGGAGATTACTGCCGATGTCCTGGAGGGAGTCCATTCGATCGTGTGGGATCAGGCAGAGAACAAACTGCACATGCATAAGGGGGTATTGGAAAGACTTATCCTTGGTCAATTGTAGAAGGATTGAAGATTGACAAGTAACAAATGGCTAATGACATCTGCCTGTTGAACTGCTTCAGCGAGCACATTCCCTGCAGCTTGTCGGAGCACAGCGGAGATCCCGTCTTGACGGGGCTGCAGGGTTAGCGAGCGAATCCAAAAATTGTAAAATACCATACAGTCGGTGCGAAGCACTGCCGTTGGGCAGAACATTCCCCGCAGCTTGCTGCAGGGAGCTTCAAAGACTCAATATTCAATCGTCAATATTCAATCATCAATAACGAAGCTGGAGGTTTTCTTGTCAACAGAGATCAAAAAAATAGTTTTGGCCTATTCGGGTGGCCTTGACACATCTGTGATCTTGAAATGGCTGATCGAGACCTACAATTGTGAAGTGGTTGCCTTTGTGGCCGACATTGGCCAAGGGGAAGAGTTGGATGGCCTGAAGGGGAAGGCCACGGATACGGGTGCCGCTAAAGTCGTCATAGAGGACCTGAAAGAGGACTTTGTTCGCGACTATGTATTTCCGGCCTTTCGCGCAAATGCCATTTATGAAGGCCACTATCTCCTGGGAACCTCCCTGGCACGGCCCCTGATTGCGAAACGCCAGGTTGAGGTGGCACACACAGAGGGAGCAGATGGTGTCAGTCATGGAGCCACCGGCAAGGGGAACGACCAGGTCCGGTTTGAGCTTGCTTACCAGGCTCTGGGTCCTGAGTTGAAGATTATTGCGCCGTGGCGAGTGTGGGATTTAAGTTCGCGGCAATCCCTTATGGATTATGCCAAAGAGCACGGTATTAAAGTGACCGCCACCCAGGAAAAGCCATACAGCATGGATCGAAACCTGCTGCATGTCAGCTACGAGGGGGGTATACTCGAAGATCCTTGGGAGGGCCCTCCGGAGGGCATGTTTACAATATCCGTATCTCCCATCGAAGCGCCTGACAGCCCGGAGGTTGTAGAGATTTCATTCGAGCATGGAGACCCTGTAGCCGTCAATGGCGAACAGCTTTCTCCTGCTCAACTCCTTGCTAAGCTGAATTCGCTCGGAGGCCGAAACGGTATTGGGCGGGTTGATCTGGTCGAAAACCGGTTTGTGGGGATAAAATCTCGAGGTGTGTATGAAACTCCGGGTGGTACGATCCTGAGAGTAGCTCACATGGCCGTGGAATCGATTACCATGGACCGCGAGGTCATGCATCTTCGAGACTCATTGGTTCCTAAATACGCAGAGCTCGTGTACTATGGATTTTGGTTTTCACCGGAGATGAAGGTATTGCAGGCCATGGTAGATGAAACCCAGGGAATGGTTTCAGGCACTGCAAAGTTGGAACTCTACAAGGGAAACTGCCGTGTTTTGGGCCGCAAGTCGGAAGCGTCCCTTTACAAGAAGGATTTTGCGACGTTTGAAGAAGACGAGGTCTATCGCCAAAAAGATGCGGAAGGCTTTATCCAACTCAACGCCTTGAGGCTTCGGATTCAGGCCTTGTTGAAACAAGGAAAAAAGTAAC
>JBEQLC010000020.1:0-13263 GCA_040326175.1 Desulfobacteria bacterium
CGCAACACCACAGATGGACTTTTTACGAAGCCGTCAAGCTTGGTAATGCAGGCTTTTGAGGGCAAGAAAGGAGGGGTAACGGACTTTTGAAGCAAATCGAAAAAGAAAAAGTTGTTGAGGCCCTGCATGAGAAGTTTTCAAGGGCGAGAACTGTTTTGCTTACTGACTTCAGAGGTCTGAACATGTCGGCTATGAGTGAGCTGCGGAGTCAACTTCGGGGGGCATCTGTTGAATATAGAGTGGTAAAGAATTCCCTCATGGCAAGGGCTGCAGATGGCACCGACATGTCGCTGTTGAAGGAACATTTCATTGGGCCGTGTGGATTGGCCTTAAGCTATGAAGATTCAGTGGCTCCGGCCAAGATTCTCGTGAAATTTAGCGAGACTAATTCTGCCTTGGAAGTCAAGGTTGGGATTGTAGAAGGCCAAGTCGTTGATCTTGCCGGTATTAAGAGGCTCTCAAGGCTTCCGTCCCGTGAAGTCTTGTTAGCACAGCTACTCTCAGTAATGAACGCTCCTGCCACAGGCCTGGTGACTGTCTTGACAGGGGTGATGAGGAATTTCATGGGTGTCATAGAGGCAATCAAGCAACAAAAAGAGGAACCCGAGTCAGATAAGTGAAATCGAATAGACGAGGAGGATACACAGAATGGCTAAGGTTAGCAAAGAAGATGTAGTTGAATTCGTTTCCAGTATGTCCGTGCTTGAGCTTTCTGAACTGGTGAAGGAGTTGGAAGACAAATTCGGTGTGTCGGCAGCGGCCCCGGTTGCTGTAGCAGCCGCGCCTGGTGGAACGGAATCCCAGGCTGAGGCTCAGGAGCAGACCGAGTTTGATGTTATTCTGAGTGCAATAGGGGATAAGAAGATTCAGGTCATCAAGACAATCAGGGCAATTACCGGCCTTGGTCTGAAAGAGGCCAAAGCTTTGGTGGATGAAGCTCCTAAGCCGGTGAAAGAAGGGATCTCGAAAGAGGAAAGCGCGGATATTCAGAAACAGCTCGAAGAGGCCGGTGCAACCGTTGAGATCAAATAGTCGTGTAATCGTGAATCGGTTAACGATGCCCGAACAACCAATAACGAACACGGAGATCTTATGCCTAGCAGACTCTTAGCAGGTGAACAGATGCGCAGAAACTTCGGCAAGATTCCAAAGATTATTGCTTTTCCCAATTTGGTGGAGATGCAAAAGGAGTCGTATGCCCGGTTTTTGCAGAAGGATGTCCCGCCGGAAAAGAGAAAAACCGAAGGTCTTCAGGGAGCCTTCAAGAGTGTCTTCCCTATAAAGGACTTTACCGGTACGGCTTCTTTGGAGTTTGTGTCCTATAGCTTTGGAGAAGTCAAGTATGACGAGTCCGAATGCACCGACAAGGCGATGACCTATGAAATCCCGATGCGAATTACGGTTCGGCTAGTGGTATACGAAACAGACAGAGAGGCCGAAGTCCAGAATATTCGGGACATCAAGGAACAGGAGATCTATTTCGGTACCATCCCTCTAATGACCAGAAGGGGTACATTCATCATCAATGGGACCGAGCGGGTCGTCGTAAGTCAACTTCACAGGTCACCCGGGGTGTTCTTTGACCATGATAAGGGCAAGACACATTCAAGTGGCAAAATACTTTATACGGCCAGGATTATTCCAGTACGGGGGTCCTGGATTGACTTGGAGATAGACCCGAAAGATGTGGTTCAAGTTCGGATCGACCGCCGCCGCAAATTCCCCGTCACTTTGCTTCTGAAGGCCTTTGGGTATTCAGGCGAGAAGATCTTGTCCTATTTTTACCGCACAGAAAGGATCCATGTAGCCGGCAAACGCCTGTACAAGACTATCGATAAGGACGTCCTTGCGGGTCAGCGTCTTTCAAAACCGATGAAGCATCCAAAGACTGGTGAGATGTTGATCAGGAAGGGGCATCGCGTTTCAAAGAAGGCTGTTAAACAGCTTTTGGATGCAAAAGTCGAACGGGTACCAGTCGGGTTTGAAGACATCGAAAACAAGATCTTGGCCCATACCTTGGAGGACCCGAAGAGTGGCGAGGTAATTGCGACTTATAATGAACCCGTTGATGAAAACGTCTTTGAGAAAATCTTGGCTGCTAAAGTCTCTACTTTTGACATACTCTACATGGACAACATTACGACCAGTGATTCCATATCCAAAACCTTAATCCTTGACAAGGTGGATACCGAGGAGAATGCGCTCCTGGAAATCTATCGAAGGCTCCGACCAAGCAATCCACCGACCATAGAGGTGGCCAAGCAACTGTGTAATCAGCTCTTTTTTAGCCCATCTCATTATGATCTTTCCCCGGTAGGGCGGCTTAAAACGAACAGCCGGTTGGGGTTGTCCAATGAAGATGTGCCCCTCGATGTGCGCACGCTTCGCAAAGACGATATCATGCTAACCACCAAGATCCTGGTCGATTTGAAGGACAGCCAAGGCCAGGTCGATGATATCGACCATCTGGGTAACCGACGGGTGCGCGCCGTAGGGGAACTTTTGGAGAACCAATACCGTATCGGACTGGTGAGAATGGAACGTGCCATCAGGGAACGGATGAGCCTTCAGGAGATTGAGGCATTGATGCCCCATGACCTGATCAATTCTAAGCCGGTTTCTGCGGTCATAAAAGAGTTCTTTGGCACCAGCCAGCTTTCCCAGTTTATGGACCAAACAAATCCACTGTCCGAGATTACTCACAAACGGCGCTTAAGTGCGTTGGGCCCTGGTGGACTGACGCGGGAACGCGCAGGCTTTGAGGTCCGGGATGTGCATCCCACACACTATGGACGCATTTGTCCCATTGAGACCCCGGAGGGACCTAACATCGGCTTGATCGTCTCTCTGAGCACCTATGCCCGTGTGAACGAGTTTAGCTTTATTGAAACGCCTTACCGAGTCGTCAAAAAAGGCCGGGTTACGGACGAGGTCAACTTCCTGAGTGCTCTGGATGAAGAGAAACACCCGATTGCTCAAGCCAATGCTCCCCTGGACCGAAAGAACAGATTTGCGAACCCCTTGGTCTCAGCACGCGTTGCTGGTGAATTCTTGATGGTCAAGCGCGAAGAGATTGAGCTTATGGACGTCTCTCCTCATCAGTTGGTGAGTGTCGCGGCATCACTGATTCCCTTCCTGGAAAATGACGATGCCAACAGGGCTCTCATGGGGTCCAACATGCAGCGTCAGGCCGTGCCACTCCTTGTGAGCAACGCTCCGCTGGTCGCTACGGGCGTGGAAGGCGTGGTAGCTAAAGATTCGGGGGTTACCGTTGTAGCTGACAGCCAGGGTGAAGTGGTGAAAGTGGATGCCAAGCGCATAGTGGTTAAGAACAAAGGCAATGGTGACAATTCAGACAAGCAGGTAAGCATCTACAATCTCAGAAAGTTCTCTCGTTCAAACCAGAATACCTGTTTTAATCAGCGGCCTATTGTCAAAAAAGGCGACCTCGTCATGGGAGGCGATGTAATAGCAGACGGCCCGGCGACACAAAGGGGAGAGCTTGCGCTGGGGAAAAATGTAGTGGTCGCCTTTATGCCTTGGGGAGGATACAACTTCGAAGATTCTATTCTGGTAGGTGAGCGTCTGGTGCGAGACGGGGTCTTCACATCCATTCATATTGAACAATTTGATACGGTCTCCCGCGATACCAAACTCGGTAAAGAGGAGATTACCCGAGACATACCCAACGTAGGAGAGGAAGCATTAAAGAATCTGGATGAAAGCGGTATCATTCGGCTTGGAGCAGAGGTCAAGCCGGGAGACGTCCTGGTAGGAAAAATTACCCCTAAGGGCGAAACCCAGCTATCCCCGGAGGAAAAGCTGCTCAGAGCTATTTTCGGCGAGAAGGCAGGCGAGGTGAAGGACACCTCTCTTCGGGTTCCGCCTGGTGTAAATGGTGTTGTGATTGACGCTAAGGTCTTTTCCAGGAAAGGTGTAGAAAAGGATGCCCGTGCCCTAAGTATCGAACAACACGAAATTGAGGCTATAGAGAGGGATCGAGATGACGAGCTTGCCATCATTGAGGAAGTCACCAGGGAAAACCTCACAGCACTCTTGGTAGGAAAAACTTGCGCCGCTCCTCTCAAGAAAGGCAAGGTTGAACTTCTCAAGAAGGGAGCCCGTATTTCCGCTGACGTTCTCTCAAAGATTTCGTTGTCCCAAATCGTCCGTATGGAACTGAAGGATGCCACGGTGGCCGTCCAGATGAATGAAATAATGGAGCTATATCGGCAGCAGTGCAATCAGGTTCGTAAGAGCTTTGAGCATCATGTTGATCGATACGAAAGAGGCGATGATCTCCCGCCCGGAATCATCAAGATGGTCAAGGTTTATGTGACCATGAAACGAAGGCTGTCAGTGGGCGACAAGATGGCAGGGCGGCATGGCAACAAAGGGGTAGTCTCTTGCATCCTGCCACAGGAGGATCTGCCCTATTTTGAAGACGGTACACCAGTAGATATTGTGCTGAACCCTCTTGGTGTACCATCCCGTATGAATGTGGGACAGGTCCTGGAAACCCATTTAGGGTGGGCGGCAAAAGGACTTGGGGATCAGATCAATGAACTGATCCGCTCCGAGAATTGCGATGCCCTGAGGAAGAAACTGAATTCGGTTTTTCCTGCGAGTCAGCAGCAGAAACAAATCAAGGAATTGGATGACCAAGAGTTGAAAGATTTTGCCGGTCGTTACCGGGAAGGAGTCGGCATGGTTACACCGGTCTTTGACGGGGCCAAGGAGACCGAAATCAAGGACTTGCTATCCGAAGCCGGCTATCCCCTAAAAGGCCAAGCTACTCTCTACGACGGGCGTTCTGGGGAGCCCTTTGCCACTAAAGTTACAGTCGGCATCATGTATGTGATGAAACTTCACCATCTGGTCGACGATAAGATCCACGCCCGTTCCATAGGGCCCTATTCGTTGGTGACGCAACAGCCGCTAGGAGGAAAGGCCCAGTTTGGCGGGCAGAGACTTGGCGAGATGGAAGTCTGGGCCACGGAAGCCTACGGTGCAGCCTATTCGCTTCAGGAGTTCTTGACGGTCAAGTCAGACGACATGGCCGGCAGGACTCGAATGTACGAAAAAATAGTCAAGGGAGAGAATGTCCTTGAGGCAGGACTTCCTGAATCATTCAATGTGCTGGTTAAGGAATTAGAGGGTTTGGGTTTAGATATCAAACTTCTGGAAAAGAAAAAAGAAAAGGAAACGTAGAAAAAGGAGAACGCCTTGGAAGACTTATACAGTTTCTTTGCCAGACCAAAGGACCCACTGAGCTACACGGCGGTTCGTATCGCTTTGGCATCGCCCCAAAAAATCAGAGAGTGGTCCTACGGAGAGATCAAAAAGCCTGAAACCATAAACTACCGAACCTTTAAGCCGGAGAGGGATGGGCTTTTTTGCGCCAAGATCTTCGGCCCGACTAAGGATTACGAATGTAACTGCGGCAAATATAAGAGGATGAAACACAGGGGTGTGGTTTGTGAAAAGTGCGGGGTCGAGGTCATTCAGTCCAAGGTTCGCCGAGAGCGGATGGGTCACATTAAACTGGCCACATCCGTAGCCCATATATGGTTTTTGAGAAGCCTGCCGGGTAAGATTGGCAACCTACTCGATCTGAGCCTGAAGGACCTTGAAAAAGTCCTGTACTTTGATGCTTATATCGTTACCGATCCTAAGGAGACTGACCTTGCCCCACGCGAGCTTCTTCCCGAGGACAGATATCGGGAGGCGTTAGAAAAATACGGCGATACTTTCGAGGCAGGGATCGGGGCCGAAGCAATAAAGGCTCTTCTTGAGAAGCTCGATTTGGACGAGGAATACAAGAGGCTGCGGGCTGACATCATGGCAACGGGCTCGGAGACAAAGCGCAAAAAACTGTCTAAGCAGCTGAAGATCGTTGAAGCGTTCCGGAACTCTGGAAATCAGCCCGAGTGGATGATTATGGACGTCATTCCTGTTCTTCCCCCCGACGTGCGGCCGCTGGTCCCCCTGGAAGGGGGTCGATTTGCCACCTCTGACCTGAATGATCTCTATCGGAGGGTAATCAATCGCAATAACCGCTTAAAACGGCTTGTGGATTTGCGGGCCCCTGACATCATCATACGAAACGAAAAAAGGATGCTGCAAGAGGCTGTGGATGTGCTTTTTGACAACGGTCGATATGGCCGGGTTGTTACAGGGCCGAACAGACGCCCCCTCAAGTCTTTGAGTGATGCTTTGAGGGGAAAGCAGGGCCGTTTTCGCCAAAACCTGTTGGGCAAGCGGGTGGACTATTCAGGACGTACCGTCATTGTCATCGGACCGGAATTGCGCCTCCATCAATGTGGCCTCCCCAAGAAGATGGCTCTGGAACTCTTCAAACCTTTCGTTTTCTACAGGCTCGAGGAGAAAGGGCTGGTTACTACGGTTAAGAGTGCCAAGAAGCTTGTTGAGCGGGAAACCCCCGAAGTATGGGATACATTGGACGAGGTGGTCAAGGAATATCCGGTAATTCTGAACCGAGCTCCGACATTGCATCGGCTGGGTCTGCAGGCCTTTGAACCGACCCTGATTGAAGGCAAGGCAATACAACTTCACCCCTTGGTCTGTACTGCTTTTAACGCTGATTTTGATGGGGACCAAATGGCAGTCCATATCCCTCTTTCCATAGAGTCTCAAATCGAGGCGCGGGTACTTATGTTGTCTTCCAACAACATACTATCCCCAGCTCACGGCGATCCTATCATTGTACCGACTCAGGATATCGTATTGGGGATCTATTACATGACCCGCCAGGTTGCTGGTACAAAGGGAGAAGGGAAGATCTTTGCCAATCCAGAAGAAGTTCGATGTGCCTACGATGCGAACGAGGTAGGCCTCCATGCCAGAGTTGTGGTTCGTATGGATAATGAACGTGTCGAGACCACGGTGGGACGTATGATCCTTCGAGAAATCCTGCCTCATGAGCCTGTTCTGCGCTTGTCTCATATCTTGGTCTCTACGGAAAAAGAGGCCATAAGCGCCCTAACTGATCTGAGGGAAGGTGAGGATTTTGTCCAGACGGCACAAGCGATCTCAAAGGGAGAAGATCGTGCCCGGGATGGCGACATGGGGTTGGTGCAGCGTGAGCAACTTGAGGAGATTCATGGGATAAGTCCATCCGATGTAGAGGCTGTGTTCGCCCTTGACGTGGGTGAGTTCAGTGATGTCATCAAGGCTAATGGGAGCTATCACATATTCAAAGTCATGGAAAAGAGCATGGAGCTTCTGTTCGAGCTTATCAATAAGGTGATGGACAAAAAGGCCCTCAGTAAGCTAGTCCGCCACTGCTATCGAGTCTTGGGGGGCAAAGCTACAGTAATTCTTTCAGACCGCTTGAAGGACATCGGCTTTCGATATGCCACTCGGGGAGGCATCTCCATATGTGTGGATGACATGGTCATTCCTCGCAAGAAATGGGACCTCATCAATCAGGCACAAAAGCAGGTTGCCCAGATCACCGACCAGTATGCCGAGGGCTTGATAACTCGCGGGGAGAAATACAATAAGGTTGTTGACATTTGGGCAAAGGCCACGACTGACGTGGCTAACGAAATGATGGAGGAAATGAAGATGGCTCCCCCTACGGACGAGGGGAACCAGCCGGTGCTGGATGAAAAGGGTAAGCCGATAGAGGAAGAGAGTTTTAATGCTGTTTACATGATGGCCGATTCAGGATCAAGGGGCAGCAAGGATCAGATGCGACAGCTGGCAGGGATGCGCGGTCTGATGGCCAAACCCTCTGGTGAGATCATCGAAACCCCTATTACGGCCAACTTTCGCGAAGGACTCAGCGTGCTTCAATACTTCAGCTCAACACACGGTGCTCGAAAAGGCCTTGCCGATACCGCCCTTAAGACAGCTAACTCAGGATATCTGACTCGCCGGCTGGTGGATGTTGCCCAAGATTGCGTAACCACGGAGGTCGATTGTGGCACGCTGACAGGTATTGAGGTGGAGGCCCTCGTAGAAGGGGGCGAGATTATCCAAAGGGTTGGCGAACGCGTGTTGGGCCGGGTCGCTTTGGAAGATATCCGAGATCCTTACAGTGATGAGATCCTGGTACTTGCCAACGAAGAGATTGACGAGGAAAAGGTCGAGAAGATAGACAACGCGGGTCTCACCAAAGTTAGAATCCGTTCGATACTGACCTGTAAAACCGCAGATGGTGCGTGCTGCAAGTGTTATGGACGCGATTTGGCATACGGCCAGCCCGTAGAAATCGGCACGCCAATCGGAATCCTGGCGGCGCAGTCTATCGGGGAGCCGGGCACGCAGCTCACAATGCGGACATTCCATATCGGAGGTACAGCCAGTCGTGCGGCAGAGCAGGCTGATCGCAGGGCTGCAAATCCGGGTCGGATGAAATACATAGGCATCAATACGGTGCAGAATGCAGACGGGAACTTTGTGGTTATGAACCGCCAGGGCGGAGAGTTCGCCATTTTGGACGAGAAGGGCCGAGAGCGAGAGCGATATCCGGTCATCTACGGTGCCCACTTCATGGTCAAAGACGGCCGAAAGGTCAAATTTGGCGACCTACTTGTAACGTGGGATCCTTACACCACCCCGATTCTCACAGAGGCAGCGGGTACTGTCAAGTTTGGGGATGTCTTGCCGGGCAAGACCATGCAGGAGAAGGTTGATCCGGTGACAGGTAAGGCGAGTCAAGTCGTCGTCCAACACAAGGACGCAGATGTTCGCCCGAGGATATCCATAAAGGATGAGAATGGTAAGACCGGCAAGCTCCCCTCTGGTGGCAATGCCCGCTATTTTCTCCCATTGTCAGCGATTCTGATGGTATCTGAAAAGGATTCGGTCAATGCCGGGGATGTTATTGCCAAGCTTCCCAGAGAGACGACCAAGACTAAAGATATCACAGGTGGACTTCCGCGTATAGCCGAGCTGTTTGAGTGTAGAAAACCAAAAGAGGCCTCAGTATTGAGCGAGATTGACGGGTACGTCAGTATTTCCAAGGGAGCCAAGGGGAGGCAGAAGGTCACAGTAATGCCGCCTGATGTAGGTGAGAAAAAAGAATACCTGATTCCCAGAGGAAAGCACGTCAGCGTGTTGGAAGGGGATTACCTGAAGGCAGGCGACTCGTTGATGGGGGGCTCAGCCAACCCACATGATATCCTGAGTATCAAGGGAGAACAGGACCTGTCCCGATATCTAGTAGATGAAGTCCAAGAGGTCTATCGTCTGCAGGGCGTTCGAATCAATGATAAGCATATTGAGGTCATCGTGCGCCAGATGTTGGAGCGGGTAAAGATAGTGGATACGGGGGATACGGACTTCATTTTGGAGGAACATGTGGAAAAGAGGCATTTTGAAGAGACCAACCGGACGGTGGTAGCCAAGGGCGGCAACCCTGCAGTCGCTAAACCGGTCCTTTTGGGTATTACCAAAGCGTCACTCAGCACTGAAAGTTTTATCTCCGCAGCATCATTTCAAGAGACCACGAAGGTGCTGACCGAAGCAAGCATTGCAGGCAAGGTTGACCACTTAAAGGGCCTGAAAGAGAACGTTATTATGGGGCGTATCATACCGGCCGGCACAGGAATGATTCAATATAGAGGGACCCGCATTGTGTTGGAACCTGAAGAAACGGATGAAGTACTTGAGGTTATGGATGACGCGGGGGCAGATCAGGCGGATGAGGTGGCACGGGCCTGAACAAATGAGACAAAAAATGGTTGACAGAGAAAGGGGCACGTGTTTATTATATATGTTTTGTGCGGATGCCTGTCCGGATGCCAAAGAATGCCACTGAATGCAGATTGAGAGAGTGACCAATACAAAAGTATGAGGTGAGGTAGAGTTCATGCCGACCATCAATCAGTTGATAAGAAAAGGTCGAAAGCGCGTGGGGAAAAAATCCAACACGCCGGCCCTCAAGCAGTGCCCCCAAAAACGGGGAGTGTGTACGCGAGTATATACAACCACGCCCAAAAAACCGAATTCAGCGTTGAGGAAGGTGGCCAGGGTTCGTCTGACCAATGGTATGGAGGTGACGACCTATATCCCTGGCGTGGGTCATAACCTTCAGGAACACTCGGTTGTGCTTGTCCGCGGGGGGCGGGTCAAGGATTTGCCTGGGGTTCGCTATCATATAGTACGAGGCGTGCTCGATTCTGTGGGGGTTCAGGACCGAAAACAGGGTCGATCGAGGTATGGTTGCAAGAGGCCAAAGTAAATCGTGAATCGAAAACCGGAAATCGGAACACGGAGTACACTTCCCGAATAACACTTCCCGAGCAACGATTCCCGAAAAACCGAACAGCAGGAGCTATCTATGTCGAGAAGAAGAGAGATTTCCAAACGGCCAACCATGCCTGACCCAAAGTATAAGAGTAAGTTGGTATCAAAGTTTATCAACTGCCTGATGAAGGATGGCAAGAAGAGTACGGCAGAAGCGATATTGTACGATGCCTTTGGGATTGTCGAAAAGAGCGCCAAGGAGTCGCCCCTTAAGGTTTTCGAAAAGGCTATGGAGAATGCCAGACCCCGCGTTGAGGTTAAGTCGCGCCGGGTAGGAGGCTCGACTTATCAAGTGCCCGTAGAGGTTCGATCGACCCGTCAGACTGCCCTCGGTATTAGATGGCTAATTTCGTTTGCACGAAAACGTTCAGAAAAAAGTATGTCAGAGAAGCTAGCTGCTGAGTTGATGGATGCTGCCGGCCAGCGGGGCGCCACCATCAAGAAAAGAGAAGACACTCACAGAATGGCTGACGCCAACAAGGCCTTTGCTCACTATAGATGGTAAGACAAGCGATAGACAATGCCACGATTAGTTCCCATAGATAAAGCCAGAAACATCGGCATCGCTGCCCATATTGATGCAGGGAAAACGACTACCACTGAAAGGATCCTGTATTATACAGGAACGTCCCACAAGATGGGCGAGGTGGATCAGGGCTCTACTGTAATGGACTGGATGGAGCAGGAACAAGAGCGGGGAATAACCATTACCTCGGCTGCCACGACCTGTTTCTGGAAGGATCATCGCATCAATGTTATTGACACACCCGGGCATGTCGATTTTACCGTAGAAGTGGAAAGGTCCTTCCGGGTCCTGGATGGAGCCATCGCGGTCTTCTGTGCCGTTGGGGGGGTGGAACCACAGTCGGAAACAGTCTGGCGCCAAGCTGATAGGTACGGAGTTCCGCGCATTGCGTTCATCAACAAGATGGACAGGGTTGGAGCTGACATGGACCGCTGCGTGGAGCAGATGCGGGTCATGCTGAAGACGGAGCCTATTGTCCTCCAAATTCCTATAGGGCATGAGGATAGTTTTGCAGGCGTTGTTGATTTGATTTCGATGAGCGCGTTGCTTTATGACGATGTCGACCTGGGAGTCGATTTTAGAGAGACCGATATCCCGGAATCGCTTCGAAAGGTGGCCGAAGATAAACGCATCGAACTTCTGGAGTCCATAGCGGATGTCGATGAGTCTATCATGGAGAATTACATTGATGGGAAACCGATTTCATCTGATCACTTGGTGCAAGCTATTAGAAATGCTACGCTTTCTCGGGAGCGAATACCGGTCTTGTGCGGAGCTGCATTCAAGAACAAGGGTGTTCAGCCCCTCCTGGATGCCGTAATCAGCTATCTCCCAGGCCCTGCAGATGTTCCGCCCGTAGAGGGCATGGACCCAAAGGGAAAGAAAGAGCTGCGGATGGCAGATGACTCTGCCCCGTTTTCGGCCTTGGCTTTTAAGTTGATGACCGATCCTTATGTGGGACATCTAACTTTCTTGCGTGTATATTCAGGACAGCTAAAATCAGGGGCTGCTGTATTGAATGCCACTAAAGGAACGAGGGAAAAGATCGGCAGGCTCCTGAAAATGCACGCCGACGAACGGGAAGAGGTTGGCGAGGTCTATGCGGGAGATATTGTTGCTGCAATAGGACTCAGGAATACGACTACGGGTGACACCCTATGCGAGCATAGCAGCCCTATCCTGTTGGAATCGATGACCACGCCAAAACCTGTCATGTCGGTAGCCATTGAGACTAAGACCAAGGACGCCCAAGCTAAACTGGGCACAGGCCTTACCAAGATTGCAATGGAGGATCCATCTTTTATAGTTGCCTCTGATGAGGAAACAGGCCAGACCTTGATTTCGGGCATGGGGGAGCTTCATCTGGAGATCATTGTCGATCGTCTACTGCAGGAGTTTAAGGTTGATGCGGCAATTGGCAGACCCCGGGTGGCCTACCGCGAGACCGTTTCCAACAAATCAGAGGGCGAAGGCAGGTTTGTTCGTCAATCAGGGGGGCGTGGCCAGTACGGCCATGTTAAACTTAAGGTGGAGCCTGGGGAACGAGGCCAGGGTGTTATATTTGAAAATAAGATAGTGGGCGGAGTAATCCCCAAGGAGTATATTAGGTCTGTTGAGCGTGGTGTTAGGGAAGCCGCCGCCGGTGGGATACTTGGGGGGTATTCCATGGTGGACTTGAAGGTAACGATATTTGACGGATCATATCATGAAGTTGACTCTTCAGAGAGAGCATTCCATATTGCAGGGTCCATTGGATTTAAATCCGCAGCCGAAAAGGCAGGGCCCTTGTTTCTAGAACCTTTCATGGCATTGGACGTGGCCTCTCCCGAGGGTTTCATTGGAGATGTCGTCTCCGACTTGAACGGCCGCCGTGCCAGGATTAAGGGGATAGATAACCGCAACGGGCTTCGCATGGTGAACGCCCTGGTACCCCTGGCAGAGATGTTCGGCTATGCTACAGATCTGAGGTCCATGACTCAAGGACGGGCAACCTATACAATGCAGTTTTCTGGATATGAGCCAGTCCCTCAGTCCATTGCCAAGGATATTAAGGAAAAAGGGGTTTAGCGTTAGAGGCACTGTAAGAATTGCTATGATTATCCTGTAAAAGCTGGGAGGGCAGGAAGATGGCGAAGAAGAAGTTTGAGCGAGTGAAGCCGCATGTGAATGTGGGAACGATTGGTCATATTGATCATGGTAAGACGACGTTGACATCGGCTATCACGAAGCATTTGGCTATGAAGGGGATGTCGGAGTTCATTCCGTTTGATGAGATAGACAAGGCGCCTGAGGAGAAGGAGCGTGGGATTACGATTGCGACTGCGCATGTGGAGTATGAGACAGCGAATCGTCATTATGCTCACGTGGATTGTCCTGGTCATGCGGACTATATCAAGAACATGATCACGGGTGCGGCGCAGATGGACGGGGCGATATTGGTGGTGGGAGCGGATGATGGG
>JBEQLC010000210.1:0-3608 GCA_040326175.1 Desulfobacteria bacterium
AAAATGATTCATCTCGTAGGTGGCGACGAGCAGTCCTACCACTGTGCCGAGGTGATGGTTGGAGACCGATCCGGGAAAGGCCCGCCGAACCAATGCCTCCCAAAACTCATAACGCTCTTCTTCCTCCTGGAAATTGCTGCCGACAACGCCACGCTGAGTGCCAAAGAAAGTCTTGTGCGTCGATCCGGTGATCAGGTCGGCCCCTTCTTCAAAGGGTTGCTGGAAGTGAGGGCCGATTAAACCCAGCACGTGGGCCATGTCATACATAAGCAGAGCGTTGATGTTCTGGGCGTCAACGAACTTGCGTACTTCCGCGACCGGCTCCTTGTGGAGGACCATGCTCTTGCCAAAAATGATTAGCTCCGGTCGGTACTCATCTATCAATTCCAGGGTGGCTGGCACATCGACCTTGTGCCGGTTATCTGCCAATACTGGAAAATTCACGACAGCCGGGCGCTCTGTCCGCGGGTCCCGGGCCACATAGTCTTTCAGTGCCCCCATAGGCTGGGCGCTCAGGTGACCACCTTTGCCGATATGGTTATTCATGACCTGGCTGATTCGTCGCGGTTCAGCCTTGCGGTCAGCGCGATTTATGTAGTCTGTCATGGCGCTGAAAACGGCCGTGTTGGCCATCTGGCCGCTGATGAGGCGTAACTCCACGTTCTCGCAGCCGAGGAATTTCTGCATTTCCTCTTCCAGCATCAGCTCGACCTCGCCGATGAATTCAGTGCCCTGGTAATAGAAGATTTCTGCGTCATAGAATGCCTTTGCCTTCTTGTGTTCGGCATATCGGAACGCCGGGTCCATTACCGACAAGAGCCTTGCCATGGGTGAGATAGTCATCTCTGAAGGTATGAGGTTGACGCATTCCTGCTGTCTCCACAGTGTGTTCTCCACGGTCTTTTCCAACAGTCTGCGCGCTTTGGCCGGGGCATCGCCTGTTGGGAGTTCCTCGGGGGGTAGTTCGTGATCAAAGATGATCGGACGTGCATACGGTGGGGCATCCCCTCGCATATGGTACGGGACCACCACCGCATCAACAGCCTTTCCGCGAATCTCCACGGTGAGCTTCTCATCCTCGAGGATGTCACTGTCGATGTAACCTATGCTTATTGAGCGCAGCTGGTGTTGGTCGGTCTGAGCCGACTCCAAACCTATACCCTCGACGCTCCACATGGGGACCATCGTGCCGCTGGTTATGTAGCCCACATGTTTGTCGCCCTTGAATACCCTTGCACCCTCACGGGCGATGCCTCGCCCTGCCACGGCGATCGGCATGCTGACCCGGGGCAGGTCATTGATGAGCGAGTAATCACGGTAGACTATCTTCTTATACGCCTCGTGCTGTCTGGATAGTTCAGTACGACCCAAAAAATCCCCTTTGAGCGGTGAAAAGCTCACAGCAAACTTTGCCAAGGGGCACGCAAATATGGGAATTTCCCTGCCGTCGGGGTCTTCGCCTAACTCATGGCCATACAGGGGTAGGCCGGCTTCTAGCCGGAGGGTGTCTCGCGCGCCGAGCCCGATCGGCGAAGCTCCCTTTGCCACGATCAGGTCCCACAGCATCGGGCCGTCCTCACGGTCCGCGAAGAGTTCAAAACAGACCGGCTCACCCGTGTAGCCGGTGCGAGCCAACTTGACCTTGGCACCGGAGATCGTCACCATGCTTACGGTATTGCGCATCGGCTCAGGGAGAGCCCCGGACTCTACAATCTCTTCTATCAAATCTCGAGATTTCGGCCCCTGGAGTGAAACCATAGCGATCTCTTGGGTGCGATCAATCAGTTCAACATCGTCGAAATCTTTTATAAGTGACTGGAAGTGATTCCAATCCTTCTCTCGGTTGGCGCCGTTGACTACCAACAGATACTCCTCCTTTACGAAACGATATAAATAGGCATCGTCAACGGCCCCTCCGGTTTCGTTGGGGAGGAGGGTATACTGAGCACCTGTTTCTCTGATGTCCAGGGCTTCGGCGTTGTTGGTCAAAACATGCTGAAGAAATCTCAAAGCCCCGGCACCGCGGACAATGAATCGGCCCATGTGAGAGACGTCAAAAATCCCTGCACCCTCACGGGTGGCCAGATGCTCCTCCAGGATACCGGTGGGGTAAAAAATAGGCATTTCCCAGCCCGCGAATTCTACGATCTTGGCGCCAAGGGCAACGTGCTGGTCATAGAGAACAGTTCGTTTAAGTTCACTCATCATTATTCTCCTTCGCTTATGAAAGAAGTACTTCGTATCAGGCCCCATGGGTTTCGTCAACCAAAGATGTGAGCCGCAAAAGCGAGTGTATTCCCCCCGACATATCGGGACTGCGGCGAGCTTCAATCAATCCATTCGCAATCCGGAATGTCGTATTTGCATTCACATGTGGTATATGATAGTTGAAATCCTTTCCGAGGCTGCAAATATCTATCAACACAAAAATAAGAAACGAAATATTAAGGTCTTGTAGGAAAAGGAGGAATGATAATGAAAGAGATCAATGAATTGAATTTGCCTGATGATCTGCGATATGCGGATGATCATGAATGGGCGAGAGTTGAGGGCGATAAGGTGAGGGTCGGCCTGGACGACTATGCCCAGGATCAGCTAGGAGACATTGTCTTCGTGGAACTACCCCAGGTGGGTGACACCTTTGAACAGGGGGGAGAATTCGCAACCGTGGAATCGGTTAAAGCCGTCGTCGAGTGTTACTTGCCTGTCGGCGGGGAGATCATAGCTGTCAACTCTGCCCTTGAAGAATCGCCTGAACTGATAAACAAGAGTTCTTACGGCGATGGATGGATGGTTGATGTCAAGCCCATTGATCTGTCTGAAATGGACGCCCTGATGACCAGCGACGCTTGCCTGGAAAAACTTAAAGGAGCAGAGTAAATGCTTTACTTGCCTCATACCAGCGAAGACATTGCTTCAATGCTTGAGACTATAGGGGTTGATGACCTTGACGGTCTTTTTTCCACAGTCCCTGAGGATTGCCGTTTCACGGGCGATCTCAATCTGCCTGAGGCATTGACAGAGTGGGAATTGAACGACCACATGAAGGCCCTGTCCGACAGTATGGCAACCTTCCCCGCATACAAGGTCTTCATGGGAGCAGGCAGCTACGAACATTTTGTTCCTGCGTCCGTTTCTTATCTATTGACTCGCTCTGAGTTTGTCACGTCTTATACCCCCTACCAGCCGGAGATGAGTCAGGGTACACTCCAGGCGATTTATGAGTATCAGACACTTGCCGCCCGGCTTATGGGCATGGAAGTGGCAACCGCATCA
Source organism: Desulfobacteria bacterium (assembly GCA_040326175.1). Classification (GTDB taxonomy): domain Bacteria; phylum Desulfobacterota; class Desulfobacteria; order Desulfobacterales. The sequence goes on from JBEQLC010000210.1 coordinate 3,277, forward strand.
CACTATGATGGTGCAGCGGCCCTGGCAGAAGCACTCCTGATGGCTGTCCGAATTACCAAGCGTAGAAAAGTCGCCATTTCAAGCCTGATTCATCCCCTGTATCGTCGCGTGGTTCAAACATATTTTGAACCTACCGGGTATGAAGTGGTGCTGCTCCCCTACCTGAAAAACGGGACAACCGACTTTACCGCGCTTGATGATATGGATGATCTTGCAGCTGTTGGAATTCAGTCGCCCAATTTTTTCGGATGCATTGAAGACCTCAAGGCCATTGGAGAAAAGACCCACGACAAAGAGGCCCTTTTCATCGCCTCCTTCACGGAAGCCTTAGC
>JBEQLC010000211.1:0-3598 GCA_040326175.1 Desulfobacteria bacterium
GCCAGTCGAAAAAGTACCAGTCGCAGGCACCGTAATAGATTCGGACCTCATCATCTAAGAAAATCGGGGCTGATGCGAAAATAGTCCCCCAGTCGTAGGGCATTTCTCCATACTGCTCCTCCTCTCCCTGCGTGTGTCCAATAAACGGTGTGCCTTCCTGTATGCGATGCCATGTTACCGTATCAGGACTCCACGCAAGCTCAACATGCTGCTTGACGTGGTAGTTGGAACCTTTCTTTGGAAAATCCATAATCCCCAACAGCCCGATATAGACATCCCCGGTCCGAAATACAACCATATCGTGGGTCTGCAGCTGGGGCTTGATACCCTCAAGAACAACCTTGGCTTTTGTCCAGTTCACAAAGTCGCTCGACTCAGTCCGCGCGACTTCGCGAATGTTGTCCCTGGTCTTGAGACGCGTAATGCCCACGTACTTGCCCAACATCGGGTCCCAGAACGCGTTGTTGTGCGTGTCACCCGGCGCATCAATCTCACGACACAGTATAGGTTCGTCCCAGTGAACGCCGTCGGGGGAAAACGCCACAGCCATCTTCTCGGCCCGAAAGAACATCTTGTAACGCCTGGCCAGGTCGCTTTCACGCAGGTCCTTGAACACGCCCGCGCCGTGCGGACCACGGAACATACCGCGCATCTCCTGGCCCCGCATGAGAATATTGTTCTTCTCGTTGCCGCCGAATTCAACTAAACCGAGTTCGAGCTTCTCCCAATGAATCCCGTCCTTCGAGACGGCGTAGCAGACACCCATCTCTCGACCATTCGGCCTGGTGCTCATGTAGTCCTGCGACTCCGGATTCCGCTTTTCGCCCGGCGTACTCGTCGTCCTCTCGTCGATAATAAACGGGCTGTACCAGCACTTGTAGAGCTTGTCCTGTTCGTCATAGATGACGTTGCAGTAGACGTTATCGTAACGCGGCTCCCAGGGCTTGTCCTCTTTGAATAGCGGATTCCGCTTGTCTTTTTGCACCGCCCCGACAGTCAGTATTGCATTTCCCGTACCTTCGATGATTCGGGAATCAAGCAAAAGGTACCTGTCACACCTGGGAACATTATTAGAACTTTTCTCTATGGCCCCGTTTGCCCCGCTAACCCAGAGGAGAATAGCCATTATTGCTATAGTCACTTTCGAATCCACTCCTTTTCCTCGCTTAATTTTTAGATGTAACCTCCAATTTCTTGAACCCGAAAGAATAAACCGGTATTTCCATTTAACATGCTCAGCAACGCTCATCCCTACCGAAAATTCTGCCCCTCTCTATTTGCAAGCGCTTATAGCAAAATAGACAACAGCCATTGTATCTAAGTTCATTGCTTTTTTAAAGGCAAATTCGATGGCATAGTGGTTGTAATACGTGTGGCCTTCTGCCAAAATATCTTGGAACAGTCCCACCAGCCAATCACATCGTACCGAGCCGCGCCCCCCCAAATGGCCCCATTTTCGCGAGTTGGCGCATACAACCACTGTACAACCCAAAAACCCGTTATCTGCCAATCCGAAAAAATTCCCACTCCATAAACTCTTTAGAGTCAAGGGATTAGAGAAGGTCGAAAAATTGGCAACGTTTTCAATGACCGGTGCGATCTCTTGGGCAACATTGGAGCACTCCTCGCCAAGTCTGAAAAACAAGGTATATCCGAATGTTGATCCTGTCTTGCGCCCTACAAAACCATCCTGAATTGTAGTGGCAGAATCTCACAGAATAGCCCTCAGACATATTCTGGGCTCATAGAAAGGAAAGTCTTCCCCTTGACCCATACCACATATTTTCCGAGATTGCGATTTTAAAATGGCTCAGTGTGTGTTATAATAATGGCAGAGAAACGCATCAAGGAATCCAAATCTCTCTCGGAAGGGATGGACAAGTACCATGCGTAAGCGAAACGGTTTTACATTGATAGAGCTTTTGGTCGTCATTGCCATTATCGCCATATTGATGGCTATTTTGATGCCGGCTCTTCGACGAGTGCGGGAACAGGCCCGCATGTTGGGCTGTTCTGCCAATCTCCGGCAGTGGGTACTGGTCCTAAATACCTATTGCACCGAGAACGATGGCAAGTTTTTCTCCGGGGTCAACGATTTCGGACACTGGTGGCCTTGTCAACTTGATGAAGATTTAAAGGACTGGAAAAAGAACAAGATTTGGTTCTGCCCGACCGCTACTAAACCCATCTTTGATGAGTTTGGCAATCAAAATCAGGGCTTCAACATCGATCAGGCCTGGGGCATTTTTGAAGGCGATCACGGCGGCTATTCCTCTGGAAAGAATGGGATCGCCGGCAGCTATGGCCTCAATAGCTACCTAATCCGTATTCCATCCCATGCCAGTTACGTGCGCAATATCCCTGCTTCATATGGTTACCGCGAGTTCCTTGAGGTCCCCCATGGCGCCAGGGTGCCAGTGCTCATGGATGGACTGCGCTTTGACCTTTTTCCCATAGAAACGGACGGTCCGCCCGAGAATGAATATGATTCCTGGCAAGGTGAAAGCAGAATGGCGCGGGTTTGCATCAATCGACACCGCGGCTCCATTTGCAGTTCATTTGCAGATGGCTCGGTACGCAAGGTGGGTCTTAAGGAACTCTGGGCATTTAAATGGCACAGAGAATTCCAGACCAACGGCCCTTGGACACTTGCCGGTGGTGTGACTTCGGATCTCTGGCCGGAATGGATCAGGCCCTATCCCGATTTCTGATTTGTCATCCTGTATCCATTATGATTGTATCGTGAAGCCGAAAAGCTGTTCAGATAAGCTATGAACGTTGGCTGATATGTCGTAAAAGGATGCCTCAAAAAAAAATTTGTGGCAACGGAGATTTTACTATTTGACTTTGAGCTCTTCATAGGTGTCCAGTGCGCGTCCCCTACGCGGTCATCTGACTCTTTCTCACCTTGAATTGTTATGCCTCTGGAGGTATAATCACCTCTGTCGATTTGAGTCGGATTTCCTTCTCAGCGACGAGGTGGAGTACCGGAGTGAGAACATGCTGCACCGACGACGCCTAAAGTGTGCATAGGGAGAAAGCAATGAGGTGTATAGTCAACTGCGCAATCCTGGGTGCGGCCCTCGCCTACGGCTTAGGCCCACGTGTGGTCGAACCTATAAAAGCATCAGCGCAAGACCGGACCAGGCGCGAAGTCAACAGCGAGAGTCGCCTTCCCAGGACCAAACGCGCTGCTTTCAAAGTCCCCAGTTTGTGGGAGTATACCGCTCCGCTTATCGCTCCCGAGAAGCGCGACAGCAATCCCAGCCGAGCTCAGAAGGACCCCACCGTGGTCTTCTATGGCGGGAAATGGCATGTCTTCATGACTGTCAAACTGCCGGGCAGATCGGCAATCGAGTACTGCTCATTCAAGAAATGGGAAGAAGCCGATAGGTCTCAGCGTACGATCCTTAAGGTCAGTAATAGTGACTACTACTGCGCCCCGCAGGTTTTCTACTTCACTCCGCACAAGAAGTGGTACCTGGTTTACCAGATGGGTGTGCCCAGCGCCAGTAAGATGTGGGTAGCGTACTCCACGACGGCAGACATCGCCAATCCCAAATCGTGGACGCAGGCCATGCCAATCCTTGACGGGGGG
>JBEQLC010000212.1:0-3562 GCA_040326175.1 Desulfobacteria bacterium
GGGCTGACAAAGGAGCCTGCCCACTGGTATGCCATTCTGAGAAATGAAAGGTGAGCTGTGGGCAAGAGAAATTATCCCATGGCTCTCAGCACAAGACAGAATGCCATGGGTTTCCCCCATGGCGTTTTTTCTCAGGATCACCCTGAACTGTTATTCTTGTGAAGCCTCCCCGCCCTGAAGGACGGGCGTTCTGCCTTACGGCAGCACTTCGTGCGCGGGGAGCGAGCCGGTCAAAAAACCTGATAAGGAGGAGATGTTATGGACCAGGTGAAGGTATTTCTAGACGAAAGTGAAATCCCAAAACAGTGGTACAATATCTTGGCTGACATGCCGACGCCAATGAGCCCACCGCTGCACCCGGGGACAGGGCAACCTGTTGGCCCTGACGATCTGGCGCCGGTTTTTCCGATGAATCTCATAGAACAGGAGGTAAGCACTGAGCGGTGGATTGACATTCCTGAGGAGGTCCTGGAGAAGTACCTGCTGTGGAGACCCACGCCGCTTCACCGGGCCAGAAACTTCGAGAAGTTGTTGGATGCCCCTGTTAAAATATACTACAAGAATGAAGGGGTGAGCCCTCCCGGATCCCACAAGCCAAATACGGCGATCCCCCAAGCGTATTACAACAAAGCTTTTGGAATAAAGAGGCTTTCTACTGAAACTGGAGCAGGCCAGTGGGGAAGTGCCCTGAGCATGGCGTGTCAGATGTTTGGCCTTGAATGCAGGGTTTTCATGGTAAAGGTTAGTTATGAGCAAAAACCCTACCGGCGTTTGATGATGAATGTCTGGGGCGCCAACTGCATTCCGAGCCCAAGCGACAAGACAGAAGCAGGGAAAAAGATCCTGGCTCAAGATCCGAATTCGCCGGGTAGCCTTGGCATAGCTATCAGTGAAGCGATTGAAGATGCCGTAATGGATGAAACCGCTCGCTATTCCCTGGGGAGCGTTCTAAATCATGTCCTGTTGCACCAAACCGTAAATGGTTTGGAGTGCCAGAAGCAGCTGGAAAAGATCGGCGTATATCCGGATGTTGTCATAGGTTGCGCGGGCGGGGGCAGCAACTTTGCCGGGCTATGTCTTCCGTTCGTGCGTGACAAGATCCACGGCAAGGATATCTCCATAGTGGCTGCCGAGCCCACGTCATGTCCAACCATGACGCGAGGGCCTTTTGCTTACGATTTCGGGGATACGGTTCAGATGACACCGCTGTTGGCTATGTACACCCTGGGGCACGATTTTGTACCTGCGCCGATCCATGCCGGTGGCCTCAGGTATCATGGAATGGCACCTATCATCAGCCATTTGGTCAAGGAGAAGATCGTTGAGGCCAGAGCGTACGATCAGCTGGAAACATTTGATGTTGGCATAAAATGGGCTCGGACCGAAGGCTATATCTCTGCGCCGGAAACCAACCACGCGATCGCAGCCGTTGTTCAGGAAGCCGAGCGTGCGAAAGAGGAAGGAAAAGAGAAGGTCATCCTGTTCAACTGGAGTGGCCACGGATTGGTCGATCTTGCAGCTTATGACGACTTCCTTTCAGGTAAGCTCACGAACTACGAACTTCCGGATGAAGAAATCAAAAAATCTCTCAACTTGATAGAGGGGCTGCCCAAACCGTAGGAATAGTCTGTTGAACAGTCGAGTAGTCGATTAGTTGAGTGGTTGTATTGAAAGCGACTCAAACATTTTGCAATGTATGACCATTTAGAGATAAGATGTCCAAGGTTGGGTGGGGAGGTAACCTTTGCCTACTGCCAGAAAGAGGGAGGTGATCTCCCCTGCCCGCGTATTCTCACCTGTTGGCAACCACGCTTTGCTGTTGAGGCCTATCTCAAAGAGAAACTCACCGAGACAGAGTGGGATAGCTGCTTCAATCGACCGCCCAAGCATAAAGTGACGACTTTGATCGAGATGATAGAGGCCGCGAAGAAGCGGAAAGGCCTTGAGTGACGTCCTTTGCCTTTGTTAAACCTCATCTTGCCCTCGTATTGAGATTAAGTTACTGTACAAGCTGAAGTCTTAAAGACAGAAGCCGTCTTGTCCTGTTTGCACTTTAGGGCTTTCACCTTACTGCGAACCCGTAACCCACTACTATAACATGAAGCCAATTGTTGCCATTGTAGGGCGCCCAAATGTGGGCAAGTCTTCCCTCTTTAACCGAATGACTCGTTCCCGCAAGGCCCTCGTGGATGACTTTCCCGGAGTCACTCGAGACCGAAATTACGGTGAGGTCCGGTGGGATGAGACTTCCTTCACGGTCGTTGACACAGGGGGTTTTTCTGGTTTTGAGTCAGAAGAATTGAGGCCCTTGGTCACATACCAGGTGATGCAAGCCATAGAAGAAGCAGACGTCATAGTCATGCTTTTCGACGGGAGGCAGGGGGTTACACCGATCGATACAGATCTGGTCCAAAGCCTTCGTCAGTCAAGCAAGCCTGTTTTCTATGCCGTCAACAAGATCGACGGGCCGAGACACGAATCGTCTTTATCTGACTTCGCCGTCCTGGGAGTTGATCCCCTACATCCGGTCTCTGCTGAACACGGCTATGGTATGCACGACTTACTGGACGCGTTGACGGCTGTCTTGCCTTGGAGTGCGCCGGAAGCCCCCTCAGATAGGATCAGACTGGCTGTAATAGGGCGCCCAAACGTAGGCAAATCCTCTTTGATAAATCGCCTTCTCGGAGATGAGCGCCTGGTAGTGAGTGAAATACCAGGCACCACCCGGGATGCCATTGACACGATTTGCACAGTGAACGGCAAAGAGTATGTGTTGATTGACATGGCCGGCATCCGCAGAAAGGCCCGGGTGCGGAAGAAGTTGGAGAAGTTTTCCATTATCAAGGCGCTGAGAAGCCTTGACCGATGCGACATTGCACTGATCATGATGGATGCCTCTGAAGGGGTCACAGACCAGGATGCCAACATAGCCAGCTATGCCCTGGAACGAGGCCGGGCCTGTATTGTGCTGTTGAACAAATGGGATTTGGTTGAAAAGGATACCAAAACGGCCAAAAGGTATGTGGATGGGGTGCAGGAGCGTCTGAAGTTTCTGAGGTTTGCTCCAGTGTTGACCGTTTCAGCCCTCACCGGGCAACGGGTGTTTAAGATCTTCGACTGGGTAGAGACAGTATACGAGCAGTTCACGACACGCGTCAGCACGGGACAGCTAAACAGAGTCTTTGAAGCTATCATCAAAAAGCACCAACCTCCTTACTATCGAGGGCGGCTAGTCAGGTTCTACTATGCCACACAGGTGGTTGCGGCCCCGCCAACGTTTGTTTGCTTTGTAAACAATCCGGACGCCGTTCTTTTTTCCTATAAACGATACGTGATAAACGAGCTTCGAGAAGCCCTTGGGCTGGACCATACACCCGTGCGGCTAATTTTTCGAAAGCGAGAAAAGAAATGAAATGTCCAACTGCTATTCTTTCAAAGCCTTGTCGTTTGGGGAAAACGTTTTTACTGCTGTTTGACGTTATGAAATGTATTGCTACAATCCATCTCAAGAATGTGGATCAGGGTTCAGGGCAAGGCGCGGGGCGGCGAAAAAGCGCAGCAT
>JBEQLC010000213.1:0-3537 GCA_040326175.1 Desulfobacteria bacterium
GGTTGCCAGGTGGCACGCCCATCTTCGTGGTCTCGCGACAGCAATTCATGAAATATCCGGGCTAGCGGTTTTTGGCAACCCAATGATCGGTTGGGTCTAAGGTACTTTTCATGAATAGAAGAAACGTGACACAGTAACCTGAGAGAGATGGAGAGGGTTTATCATGAATAACAAGAGAATAGTAAGCTTAATTAGTTTGATTCTGGTTGTAGTGATATCGGTGGCTGGGGTTGCCCTGGCAGAGGAGAGGCTGGTACCCAAAATCGAGAACTTTATCATTCTCGTAGATCATTCAGGTTCAATGTTTCTGACCAACCAGGGTGCGGCTCCAACGAAAGCGAAACAAGCCAAGGATATACTGTCTGCCATGAACAGACGTATTCCTGAACTGGGCTATGTAGGTGCAATTCAGGTGTTTCCACCGAGTAAAACCCTGATTGGACCAGAAAAATACAATCGTAATTCATTTGGAGGTGCCATTGAAAACCTGCAAGAAAAGGGGAAAATCTTTGGAAATCAGACACCTTTGGGACGGGGGATTGCAGATCTAGGCGAAGTTCTGAAAGATATGCCTCCAGGGAAAACGGCGATTATTATTTTCTCCGATGGTGAGGAGAACTTGGATATAGAAGCATTGAAAGCGCAAGAGACATTGGGCGCGGAACAGCGAGAAATAAATTTTCACACGGTCTCTTTGGCGGACAAAAAGGAAGGAAGAACGGTTCTTGAAGAAATCAGCAGAGTAAGCGATGGCATCTCCGTTGAGGGGGGTGAATTAGCTTCTGATGAAGCTGCACTAGATCGTTTTGTCAAAGATGTCTTTTATCTAGTGGAAGTTCTTTTGGACAGTGATGGCGATGGGGTGGTGGACGAGGTGGATAAATGTCCCAATACGCCGAGAGGGATTACCGTAAACGCGCGCGGTTGCCCACCTGATAGTGATGGTGATGGGGTGCCTGACTATCTAGATCAGTGTCCTGGCACCCCGCTGGGGGTGGCTGTAGACAACTCTGGCTGTCCTTTTGATAGTGATGGTGACGGCGTAGCTGACCATTTGGACAAATGCCCCAATACTCCCAAGGGAGCTACCGTAAACGAAGCAGGGTGTTGGAGTCTCCAGGCGACGACCTTATATGATAGCAACAGCTCTTACATAAGGACTGAGGCCTATCCATTACTGGACGAGGTGGCTAGCATTCTGGAGAAAAATCCCGAAATGGAGGTGGAAGTCCAGGGTCATACGGACAACACAGGGAGCGCAAAATACAACCAGTGGCTGTCTGAAAAGCGCGCCCAGAAAGTGAAGGATTACCTGGTGAGCAAAGGTATTGACCCCAGTCGGCTTGAAGCCAAGGGATACGGCCTCACACAGCCGGTGGCATCGAATGCCACTGAGGAAGGACGGGCCCAGAATAGGAGGGTGGAATTAAAACGCCTTCGTTAAATCCTTGCTACTCGAAATGAAAGGGATCTCAAATATGTCTGACCCAACAGAAAGACGAGAGTTTCCCAGGACTCAAGCAAAATGGACTGTGACTTTGCTGATCGCCGAAACTCAAATCGAAGGGGTAATAGAGAATTTCACTCCTAAAGGGTTGTTTGTCTCTTGTGACCAGTTCCCACAGATAGAGGGTAGTTTTCGAATGGTCATCAAAATTCCGGGTCGTCCAACCATGAATGCTGCTGGCAAGGTAATGTGGTCTACTATCCTTGACGCCAGTGAGAGTGGAGCACGTTTGGGGGTTGGGATAGAATTCACAGAGATCTCAGAAGGCGACTTACAGTACCTTTACGAGACTATGAAAGAATATCGCGAAGGATAGAGCCAAGGGAATGGAGAAGAATGAGCAGAAAACAACACAGATTCTTTCTGGTGCTTGTATTTGTGGTGATAATATTGCCAGCCGCGGCTTCTGCTGAGCGAGTAAAGATACGCGGCGACTACTGCTATCAATATGGAGATAGCGAATCCCTGCTGGCTGCCAAGGAAATCTCATACGCTATGGCTTTGAGAGAGGCTATTGAAAGATACAAAACCTTTGTAGTTTCAACAAGTATCGTGGACGATTTCCAACTGCGGAAGGACCTGGTTGAAACGATAGTTTCCGGTTATGTAGAAAATATTGAGGTTGAAAGAGAAGATATCGAAGGGAGAAATGTATGCACAGAACTGGTAGGCTATGTTAATCCTGAGGCGGTCAAAGATATTATAGCGAAGAAGATCAAGATATTAAGCGGGCAACGGAGAAGAGAGTTCGGTGGGATAGTCAGCAATCTTTATTTGGAAGTAATAAATTACAAGATAGATACAGATAGCGGTGGCAATAAGCTCTTACGTGTCTTTTACCAAATTAAACAACCGCCGCCGCCAGGTGGCACGAGGATGGCGGTTTTTTGTTTTGACGAAGAGGGCAATCCTATACAGACTTCGTTTTGTGATATAGTTGCCAGCAGTTCTTTTAGGGGAGCTTTTGGAAAACAGACTTGTGTAATACCATCTAAGGCGGTATCCATCAATATTAGGTTTTGACTACGACTCGGTTATCGTGCAGGTTCGGGGTTTTCTTATTCCGCTTCAAGAAATAAACATCCACTGATTCATTCCAAACATAATGCAGCTCTGAGATAGACCATAGCAAGGTCTTGCTCTCCCGATACAATACCTGCGAACACGAAAACCCCACAACGAGGTCGACTATTCTCTACACTGTTGGCATTTTGTTTGCATAAACACAAAAATGAGCATATCGCTCCCATAGTGTTCCCTCCCTTTTCTCTTGCCCCCATCGGCTTTGGTGTGGTTGGGCCGATGGGGACTTTTTTTGCGCCTTCTCATTTCTCATTGCACAGCAAAGAATACCGGTAATGATGGCAGGCATCGGAATGCGAAATCCCCAATGCCAAAGGTGCAATGCTCAATGTACTATTTGACTATTTGACTATTTTGCTATTAGAATCGCATCGAATTTGAATTTATGATTGCAGGGAGTAGGAATGAGTAAAAGTTTGCTGGAACAGATCGCAAAGCTAAAAGAGAAACTCAACGCAATTATCCTTGCCCATAACTATCAACGTCCGGAAGTCCAGGATGTTGCTGATTATACAGGAGATTCCCTTGAGTTGAGTCGCAAGGCGGCCGGAACCGATGCTGAGGTGATCGTCTTTTGCGGCGTCCATTTTATGGCGGAGACCGCCAAGATCCTGTCGCCGCAGAAGACTGTGCTGCTTCCCGATGAGGAGGCCGGCTGTCCCATGGCTGATATGATAACTGCCGACCAATTGGAGCAGGAGAAGGCCAAGTATCCCGGGGTCCAGGTGGTCTGCTATGTTAACTCAAGCGCTGCGGTAAAGGCAGAATCCGACATCTGCTGCACTTCTGCCAATGCGGTGCAAGTAGTAGAGGCCATGGACAGGGAGCGGCCCATTCTTTTCGTCCCGGACCAGTATCTGGGGCATTACGCCATGCGCAAGACCGGTAGGGAAATGCATCTGTGGCCTGGATATTGCCCGACTCACATGAAGATCGGGGTTGATGAT